>CAYMQG010000016.1:0-24810 GCA_964392625.1 uncultured Gammaproteobacteria bacterium
CATCCACTCTTCGGTGATGCGCCCGTCCTCGATGCGATGCTGGGTGATGCCGCGTATCCGCGCCTCGCGACCCGTGGGCGGGCCGAACACGCCGTTGCCCCGGTGCGCGCCGTAGGCGTTCCAGCGGGTGGACACCAGGTATCCTTCATCGGGGTTGCCCATCCAGTAGACTTCGTCCACGTCCAGGGCCAGGTCGGGAAACTGGGCGAGCAGGGACAGCACGAACGCCTGATAAGGGCCAAGGCCGCTGAAAGCGCGGTCGGTTGGGCCGTTGAATACCAGGTTGTCGGCATAACGGCCCTGCAGCGTGCCGAGCATGCGCCGGTTCCAGACGCACTGGTAGAGGCTGCGGATGAAGTCCTCCACGTCCAGCTCTCCAGACGCTTTCGGGACCGCCGGATATTCGGGTTTGGCCTGGCCTTGCTGACGGGCCGGTTCGCCGGCGGTGTAGTCGTCTGGCAGCGCGGCCCCGCCCGACTCGGCCATCAGCCGCGCCACGTCCCACAGATCGAGGCCCATCTGACGAAGCATCGCCGAGGTGTTGTAGAGCACGTGCTCCAGGAAAATCTCATTCTCGCGGGACACGCAGTTGGCGATGCACCAGAGCGATACCCGCTTTCCGGTGGGCGGGCCGTAGCGACTGTAGCCGGTGTTGTCGCCCTGAATGATGGTGCGGTGCGAAGTGTAGAAACCCACGTCCTCGTCGCCGGCCCAGATGATTTCGTCCGCCACCAGGCGAATGTTCGGGAAGGCGTTGATGGTGTGGGTGGTGTCGGCCACGATCTTGTCGCGCCCGTACTGCAGCCCGTAGTCGTCGTACACCCGGCTGTTGTGCGCGTAAGTGTCGTAGATGTAGCCGATGTCCTTCTCTTCCCAGATACGGTGCGTGATACGGACGATGTAGTCGATGATGTTGCGGTACTGGTCTTCGAAACCGCGCATGGACTGCCCCGGCATGTCGTCGCGGCCCTCGGCGAGAAACCGGTCGGTACCGCCCCGCGTGTATTGCGCCAGCGAAATGGAATAGTCGGCCGGCATGTGCGCCCTGGCCAGTTGCGGCAGGCCGCTGTCCACGTCCTTCGTCATGCTGGTCACCTCTGTTGGAAACAGTTATCCGGAATATCGGCGGCTATTTTGCTTTATGCAAGCGGCTGGGTATAGTACGTCTTTCATTTTCTTGGGAATCCTAGGGGACAACTTATGAATCTCAAAGGTACGTTGAGCCGTGCCGGCATTCCGCTTGTTGCGCTAGCCGTTCTGGCGGCTGCAAGCGGTGCGCAGGCGCAGGGCGCGCTTGAAGAAATCGTGGTTACCGCGCAGAAGCGCGACCAGAGTCTGCAGGACGTTTCGGTGGCCGTTACCGCCGTGTCCGGCGACGAGTTGAAGGCTCTGGGGATCACGGATGCCTTCCGTCTCGAAATCCTGGCGCCCGGCCTGCAGCTCGGCATGTCCGGCGCCGACCCGCGGCCCGCCCTGCGCGGCGCGCGGACCCAGCAGGTGGAGGCCAACGACGTCGCGATCTCCTTCTATACCGACGGCCTCTACCGGCCACGCCACGGCCAGGCACTGGCGGGCTTCGTGGACGTGGACCGGGTCGAAGTGCTGCGCGGCCCGCAGGGCACGCTGTTCGGGCGCAATTCGTTCGGCGGCCTGATTCATGTCATCAGCAACAGGCCCGATCCCTCCGCGACCGACTATGGTTTCGCGGTATCCGGCGGCGACTATTCGCTGGCGGGCTTCGACGGCTTCTTCAACGCGCCCCTTAGCGATACGTCCGCCGTCCGGTTTGCGCTGAAGACGGAAACCCGCGATCCGTACGTCGAGAACCTGACCATTGGGGACGATGGCGGCCTTAAGGATTCGGACATGACCTACTTCCGGGGCCAGTTGCTTTTCGCACCCAGCGACACCCTGGACCTCACGCTTCGGGTGGAGAGCTGGCAGGACGATTCAAACGGCAACGGCCACTTCGGCTATTTCGTGGAGGGCATTCCGGTAAACCTGTCCTCGGGGCTGACCAATGGCGTTACGGGCACCATGCGCCCGCGCATCGGCCGTTCGGACGAGTGCGCCGGCACCTGCGGACGCTATGGCGCCGGATTCGACTTCATGGCGACGCCGGGGCCGGATACCGTGGCGCTGACCACCGGCGATCCCTACAAGATCGAGCAGGACACCGCCCCCGAGCGGGACTTGTCCGATCTGACCGTTGCGGGCGAACTGAACTGGTCGACGGACTTCGCCGACCTGAAGGCCACCGTGGCGTATATGGACTACGAAGAGTATCGCTGGGCCGACTGCGACATGTCCGCGTATCTGACGGCCTCCTGCGGCAACGACATCACGTCGGAAACCAGCATGCAGGAATTCCAGCTCACCTCCAATTCGGATGGGCCGCTGGAGTGGGTCGTAGGAGTGTTTCTTTTACAGGAAGACCTGACCAATGCCTTCCTCTGGGAAGACCATGCATCGACCATGGACAACACGCCGGTCAGCCCGCCGGACATCAACATGCATGCGGGCTGGACGCTGCAGATTCGGGTGGACACGAGTTCAACGGCCGGCTACGGCCAGGCTTCGTACGCCCTCAACGACACCGCCCGGATACTCGGGGGCGTGCGCTACACCAAAGATGACCGCGATTGGCAGATCTACGGGCAGGATCCGAACAACCGCTCGACCTACTCGTTCACCGTTCTCTCCACGCCCGACGGCGAGGGAGACTGGAGCGAGGTGACCTGGAAGGTCGGCGGAGAACTCGACGTAGGCGAGGACACCATGCTCTACGCCACCGTATCAACGGGCTTTCTGGCGGGCAACCAGCAGGGCGCCTTCAACGGCACCAATTCCTACGACGAGCAGACGGTGACGGCCTTCGAGCTGGGCAGCAAGAGCCTGCTTGCGGACGGCCGCGTGCGCCTTAACGCATCGTTCTACGTCAACCAGTTTGAAGATCTGCTGGCCACCCGATTCGTTGACGCCGGCGCCACCACGCTGGCCTTTACGGACAATGCCGGCGAGATTGACGCGATCGGACTGGAAGTTGAGTTGGACTGGGCGGTTACCGATCAATTGCAATTGGGCGCCCGAGCCAGCATGCAGCAGGCTGAGTACGGCGACTTTGCGCTGCCCAACGTTTACCAGGAAGGTGGAGAAACGATCAGCGGAATCGCCAATCAGTTCCAGCTGGACGGCTTGCAAGTGCAGAACTCGCCCGATTTCACGGCTACGCTGCTCGGCAGCTACCTCGTGGACCTGGGCGGTTCGGGCACGCTGATCCCGTCGCTCACGGTCTACTATTCCTCCGATTACCGGGTGGACGACTCCAACTGGTTCTACGGCAACCAGGACGCCTACACCAAGACGGACCTTAGCCTGACGTGGGCGTCGGTCAACCAGGACTGGACCGCGCGTTTGTGGGTGACCAACCTGGAAGACGAGGCAACGCTGCTGAAGGCCACGCGTTTCGGCGGGGACGTCGCGGTAACGGACTACGCCAACCCGCGGATGTGGGGCCTGACCGTAGGCTACCGCTACTAGACCGCACCGTTCTTGCGGAAAGGCCGGGTTCTGCCGTGGCGGAGCCCGGCCTTTTTTCTGGGCGTGACTAGGGCATGACCGACTTCGGCGCGCTGAACTGGACGATTGTCGTCGCCTATCTGGCGGGGACGCTGGTTCTCGGCTACTTCCTGAGCAAGCGCGTCCGGACCGCGCAGCACTACTACCTGGGACAGCGCACGACGCCCTGGTGGGTCATCGGCGTGTCGGTGGTCGCGACCTATTTCGGAGCGATCACGTTCCTGGGCGGACCGGCCTGGTCGTACAAGGACGGTTTCGCGGTCATCTTTATCCACATCAACTATCCGATAGTCATCTTCATCGTCAACGCGCTGTTCCTGCCGTTCTTCTACAACACCGGCGTCGCTTCGATTTTCGACTACCTGGAGCGCCGTTTCGGCCTCGCGTCGCGCACGCTGATGTCGGCCGTGTTCCTGTTCGGCAACATCGCTTATTCCGGAATCATGCTCTACACGACGGCGCTGGTGCTGCAACTGATCACCGGCATGGACGTCGTGAACGCCATCCTGATCATCGCCGTGGTCGCCGTCACCTACACGATGCTGGGCGGGATTTCCGCGGTGATCTGGACCGACCTGATCCAGAGCGCCATCCTGTTCATCGGCGCTGCGATCGTGGCCGTCATGCTGATCGCCGACCTGCCGGGCGGGTTCCTGGGTTCGCTGCAGGACCTGAAGGAGATCGGCCGGGCCAATCCGTTCGAGTACACCTTCGATCCGTCCGTGGTCGCCACGATCTGGACCGGCGTGATCGCGATGTCGGTCTATCACGTGGTCGTCTACGGCGTGAACCAGATGATGATTCAGCGCACGCTCGCTGCGAAGACGCTGGGCGACGCGAAGAAGGCCTACGCCTTCATGGGTTACGCCGCGTTTCTCGTGTACGTCGTGTTCTTCCTGATCGGGATTCTGCTCTACAGCTACTACGGCGGAAAGGACTTCGACAACGACAACCGGATCGTGCTGGACTTCGTGGCCACGATCGGGCTTCCCGGACTCATGGGCGTGATCACGGCGGCCATCGTCGCCGCGGCCATGTCCAGCCTGGATTCGAGCCTCAACTCGATGGCGACGGTCACGACGCTGGACTTCTACGAGAAGTTCTTCAGGAAAGGACGCTCGCCGCAGCACTACCTGCGAGCGTCGCGCTGGTTCACGCTGATGTGGGGGGTCCTGACGGTCGTACCGGCCATCATTGTCGCGCAGAGGGCGGACACCTCGGTGCTGGAAATACTCAGCAAGGTGGGCGTCTTCCTGGTCGGGTCCAAGCTCGCGATGTTCGGCCTGGGCTTCTATTCCAAGCACACGACCCAGAGAGGCGTGCTTGCGGGCGTCGCGGCCGGTTTTGTCGCCCTCTGGTACGTAGAGACCTTCATGGACGTGGCCTGGCCCTGGTATGCGGTCCTCGGAGGCGTCGTGAGCATCGGCGTGTCGCTTGCGGCCAGCTTCGTGCTTGACGGACGCCAGAAACACTACTCGCTATGGACCGTGCAGGGGCAGAAGGAGGAATTCACCCGCAAGGGGCTGCCCGAGAAACGCGACGGCTGGTACGTGATCCCCGGAAAGATCGACCGCTCGAGCTGGTACCTGCTGGTCTATTTCGTCTTTTGCGTCGTGGCGCTGGCGGTCTTCTACGACCTGATCTGACCCCCGGGTCAGGGGAGCTTGAGCTCGATGCCGGCCTGACCGAAAACGTCGAATTCCAGCTGCAGCAGCATGTCGACCAGGTCGATCAGGACCCAGTTCTCGACCAGCACGTCTCCGCTTCTCCGCCAGAAGTCGCAAAGGCGCACAGTGAACATCTGTCCCTTGCCCTCGACGCCCAGCCAGGGGCGGACCATGAATCCGCCGTGCGAAGGCCAGCCGCCGCAAGCGACGAAATTCCCGTCGGCGAACCGGGTGTAGTGCCCCTTGACGCGCCCGTCGAGGCGCGCATCGCCGGACTTGCGGAAGGCGCTGGAAAAGCGGCCGGGCTCGAAGATTGCTTCGTAGGGTTGCTGAAACCGGCAGAATCCCTGCAGGCCGAAGTAGCTGCCGTAACCCGACGGGCCGTACCAGCACATGTTGCGGTGCCAGTAGGGTCGCCAACCCTCATCCTCGGTCCAGAGTTCGGCGAGCATGTCCTCGACCGTCTTCAGGCTCAGGCGTGACTGTTCCGGGTCCTGCGCGGTAAGCAGTATTCCATCGCCCGTCGCAGGGCCGGGAATGAAGCCTTCGTGTCCGACGCTGGCCGGCAGAGGCCATCTCCCCAACTGCCGCAGGAAATCCAGCATGTCGATATAGAGGTAGCACTGCACCGACCGTCCCTCCTCCATTCGGTGGAACTCCGCATAGTGCAGCCAGACGGGCCGGCCATTCGCCGGAATGCCCAGCCAGTCGTTGACGAATTCGCCCATGTAATGGCCATGGCTGACCACCCACTCTGCGCCTTGGTGTTCGCCGCCGAACAGCATGTCGCCGCGCCGATGCAGATACCGGAAGGAATGCAGCAGCGGCTCCATCACCCGCTCGAGAAACTGTTGAGCGCCGGCCACGCGGTTGATCGGATGGACGACATTCACCGCCGCGTCCGGGTGCAGGAACGCCTTCAGCTCTGAACGAATCCGGGCGGGATCGCAATCCGCGTACTCCGCGACAAGTCCGGCGTAACGCCGCTTGTTCCGCAGCGTGGTTTCGGTTGCGATGCGCATTCAGGTGCGGGTGATGGCGCGGCAGCGCTCCAGAAGGTCCACGCCCAGCGGCAGGAGATAGTGAAGCATGTCGATAAATACCCAGTTTTCGGCCAGCTTGTCGCCCTCGCGCCGGTACATGTCCACGACCCGCATTTCGGTGGGCCGCTCCGAGGCCGGAAGGCCCATGAAACCGTCCCCCTGCCTGAGGCTCAGATTCGCCCAGCCGAACCAGCCGCCGTAGCAGCCCTCGGCATGTTCCAGCACGTGGCCATTGAACACGATGTCGTCGAGGCCTGCGCGGAACGGGCCCTGGTGCTGCACCTGGTAGCGCTCGATCGTGTAGGTGGAACCGATGCCGGCCGGTCCGAACCAGATCATGTCGTCGTGCCAGGTCGAGGCAAGCGAGGCGTTGGGTGACTGCCACCCGTCCTTGACGACCAGGTCGTCGCACATCCGCAGGATCAGCTCCAGGGTCTTTTTCGATTCCTCTTCGTCCTGGGGTTCGAACAGAAGGCCGTCCTGGGTTCTCGGGGGCGGGTGGAGAATGCCGGAGCCGGTCTGGATCGGCAGCGGGTTCAGGCCCGCCTGCTGCATCACGCTGACGATGTCGCAGAACAGCGCGGTTTCGGCGACCCCGCCGTCCTCGATACGAAAGAACTCGCAATAGGGAAGCATGGCGATCTTGCCGCTCGAAGGAATGCCCAGCCAATCGTTGTCGAACAGTCCGAAGAACTTCCCCATGCTGCTGACCCACATCGTGCCGTCGATCCAGTTGGGTCCGGCCATGAAGATCTCCTGGCGCCGCTGCATGCGGGGGAAGGCTTCGCGCAAGGGGCGCCACACCTTGTCCGCAATCCCGCCGGCGCCCTGAATCTCGTTGAACGGGTGAACGCCGCGGAAAGGCAGGTTTTCGACGCCGTATCGTGAAATGACTCGCTCAATACCATCCGCATCGGCGTTCTCCCAATCGTCGAAGTAGCCCAGCACGAGGGCCTTGGCTTTTGCGATATCGTTCATTGACGCTCCAACGGGAATCGGCCCTTTACGTGAGTCCCTGAAACGGGCGCGGCCGATTATGCCGTCTTGGGGCCGGCGAATAAACACGCACGTCCAGCCCGTGCGGGATAATGTTCCGGGTGACTTCGGCGCAGGGCCAGCAAGCAGGAGGCGAAAAGCCTCACCCATTCCCGGACCGCTGGTGGCGGTCCTTTTGCAAGGCCGGCGACGCCGATGTCGTACACGTTGATATCAGCCCGCACCCTGGCCGGGAGCGGGAGGCGTTCGCCTGGCTGAACGGGAAAGAGCAGGCCCGCTGGAGGAGCTTTCGCCTGGATCGGCCCCGGCGCGAATTCGCCCTGTGCAGGTCCGCGCTTCGGGCGATCCTCTGCCGACGGCTGGATTGCGCAAACGGGGATTTGACGTTCGAGGAAGGGGAATACGGGAAACCGGAGGCTTGCGTAGACGGGCAACCCGCGTCGATCAGTTTCAACGTCAGTCACAGCGGGCGCCACGGGCTGATTGCGCTGGCCGGCCGGGGCAGGCTGGGCGTGGACGTGGAGCCGCGAAGCACTCGCCGCAACCTGGACGTACTCGTCGGCGAGACGCTCACTCCGGCGGAACAGTTGCTGCTGACCCGCGCCGACGCGAACCGCCGGCGACAGCTTTTCTTTCGCCTCTGGACGATGAAGGAAGCGCTGGTAAAGGCATTGGGAAAGGGCTTTTCGCTCCACATTTCCGAAATCGAGATCCCTTCGCCGATGTGCAATGGAGAAAGGCTGTGCGAGTTCCGGTTTCCGCACCTGCCCGGGGTGCGCTGGCGACTCGAGAATCTCGGCAATCCGGAATTCGCCGCAGCCATTGCGCACGAAATTTCAGGCAAATGAAATTTCGTTGAGGAACCCACGCATGGAGGCCACGCACTCGTCCGGCTGTTCCAGCTGCAGGAGATGGGTGGCGTCGGGCACGAAGTCGTAGTCGACGCTCATGATGTGGCTTAAGTCCATGCTCGGTAGGTACGAGTAGGGAAGCGTGGGGTCGGCGCCGATCACCTTGATCGGACAACGGAAAGAGTCGAAATTGATGGTCACCGCGAAGACCGAGGCATATTCGATGATCTGCGCCTCGTATTCGGCAGGACAGCGCAGCTCATAGCCGTCGCCGTCGGCACGTCGGCGCAGGGTCGTTTCGGCCAGCAGGCTGTGGACGCCGCGCAATGCCTGGCGGTACATCGGAACGATCGCAAGTAGTTCAATAAACTGGCGCCTTGACGCAAAGCGTTCGGTGCGCCGGCGGGCCTGGGCGGCGGTGCGCATCGCCACCGCGTCAAAGTCGAAGTAGTCGCGCCCGGCCTTGCAAAGCGGCGGGTCGAAGAGCACCAGGCCCGCATAATCTCTGCCCTTCGCGGGAGACAGGAGCGCCGCCAGCGCCGCCACGGAGTGAAATACACCTACCGCCGGTTTTTCTCCGTAGCGCGACACTACCGCATCGAGAATGCGGTCATGGTCGCTGGCGAGCGTGGGCAGGTTGTGTCTTTCCGGCGCGCTGACCTCGTTCCAGCCGTGATTTCTCAAGTCATGGACGACGACGTCGAACTGATCTGCGAGCAGCGACCAGAAAGGGTAGTAAAGGTCGATGGCAAGACCGTTGCCGTGGCTCAGAATAAGCCGGGGACCATCCGGGTTGCCGTGCCGGCGCAGGACGATGACCGTGTCATCGTCGACACGAACCTCATGGGTGGAATGCGGCTTCGGCAGCACCCACCGGGGCGTCAACAATCGGGTCAGCGCATCGGCTTGCTCAGGCAAGGCCGCGCCGACTCCGCGCTATCGTGCGGGTAGACCGGAAGAAATACGACCCGGCCCGCCGGTCTCCCGCCGGGCAGCTACGCAGCCTTGCTGTCTACGAAGGCGACTACCTTCGTCAGGTTGTCGAGAGCGACGCAGTCGTCCAGGGTAAAGGTGATGTTGAACTCGCTTGCAATCAGCTTGCCGAGCGCAACCAGGTCCATGGACGATACGCCGGCGGCGGCGAGGCTGAAATTCATGTCGTCCGGAATATCCAGCGCCTTGCCATCCACCTCGATGTTGTCGTCAACAAGCGCCCTGAGTCTTTCCGCGGTTGAAGCCATAGTGACAGGTCCCCCATATCAAGTTGTTTCAGATGCGGGCGCAATCATACTCGAATTCTCACGACCCGCGCCCCCCGCGGCGTGTCACACGCGACGTTGGCGCCGTTCCGCGTCCGGCAGCGGCAGCGTCTAACCGCCGGGAGCCTTCACCCGCACGGTGACGATGTCCGTGTCGTGAAACTGCTGGTGGCGAACGGACGATGACAGGCGCCGCAGGAGCCGCAGCGAAACATCCTGCTCAACGGAGGCGGAGTCCGTCTGATCACCGAGAAGCGCGAGCTGGTCCTGGATGTTCTCGTCTCTCGGAGTAACGATGAATTCCAGGACCGCGCCGCCCTCCTCCCTGGACGCGCCGATCAGCAAGCGTCGCCGGTCCGATTCGCCCTCGCCCTTGTCCCGCCGCAGCAGGATCAGGACTGCTTCCTCGCTGACCGCATCAAGCCGATCGACCATCTCCTTGCCCCAACCGCCATGCGACGCGAATTCCCCGAGAAAGCCCCTGATCTTCGGCAGGACCGATAAATCCAGGACCGTTTCCAGGCGCCGCTTGCGCGGGCTGGTCAATTCCACGAACAGGCTCAAGGCAATGGCGGTCACGCCGCCGGCGTTCATTCCGTTGGCGAACAGGCCTCCGGCAAATCCGGATACCTGCCGGGGGAACACCAGTCCGTACTGGAAACTGACTCCAACCATCAGGGCAAGCCCGACAATGAGGGCCTTGCGATAGTCCATGCCGTCCTGCAGGACCATCCTTACACCCACCATGAACAAGGTAGCCATCAGGATGACCATGTAGGCCGCGATCACGGAATCCGGGATGGCCAGGATTGCCGCGAAGGCTTTCGGAAAGAACATCAGCGCCACGAACCCGGCGCCGGCGATAACGCCGACCGCGCGGGCCGCAACGCCGGTCAGTTCGGCCAGCGAAACGCTGACCGAATAGGTCGTGTTCGGCACGGTGCCGGCAAGGCCGGACAAGAAACTGGCCACGCCGTCCACGGTCACTGCGCCCTGCACGGCCCGAAAATCCAGCGCCCGGCTGCGGCGCCACGAGACGCGTTGAATGGCGATGGCGCCGCTGATGGACCGCACGGATGCGATCACGCCAGCCAGAAGGAAGCCGGGGAGCAGGGTGAAGAATTCCGGCCCGAAGGCAAGACCGGGCCATTGCCCCGACGGCAGATCGACCCAACCGGCCTGGCCCACTCGCCCGAAGTCGTACAAGCCGAAGAAGACGGCAAGGCCCGTTCCCGCTCCCACACCGATGACCGGCGCCCACAGGCGCAGGGCACCGGTGGCTGCAAGCGCAATTCCAACGGTAAAGCCCACTGTTGCGACCGCGCTCAGAACGGCGGGCAAGGCAAGGCCATCCGCCGCCGATACGGTCAGCATATCGCCGACGATCGGAAGCACGCTGATCGGTATGAGCATGACCACGACGCCGCACACGGTAGGCGTGAGAACCCGCTGAAACAGGGAAAGCCGCCAGGAAAGCGCCACCGGAACCAGACAGGCGACGACGACCAGCGTCGCGAGCATGGCGGGGCCGCTCTGCACCAGCGCCGCAACGCACACCGGCACGAAAGCCCCGGAAGATCCCATGAGCAGCATGTATCCAGCGCCGATCCGCCGGTACCGAAACGCCTGCAGGATCGTGGTCAGTCCGCATATCGCCACCGACGCCCCGACGGCCCAGGCAACGTACGCTTCCGGCTGGCCGGCGGCCCGCATGACCACGGTGGGAATGAGCATGATGGCGGCAAGATTGAGCGCGGCCAGCTGCGCCCCCAGGCCGATCGTGAGCGGCAGGGGCGGCCGTTCGTCGACCTGGTAGCGCAGGCCTGATGCCCCGTTATTCATGTATCGCCGCTCCCGGCCCGGCTGGCGGCCGTCACTATTGCTTGATCCAATAGCTTCGGCGCTGGAAAGGATAGCCCGGCACCGAGATGCGGCGGCGTTCTTCGCCCGCAAAGAGGCTTTCGAAAGAAACGGACGCACCTGCCTCGTACTCCTGCGCAACCGCCTCGACGAGCGAACGCAGCTTCGCGAACTCCGCGCCGTTTTCCGACGCCACCCCGCGTGCCGACGACGCGCCGGCGGCGCGTTGTCCCGGCCGGGCGCCGGCGTTTGCGAGCGACTTGAGTCCCTGCCGCAACGATTCGGCGTCTTCGAATACAAGACCGGTCCGATGATCGAAATGGGTCCGCCCCACGGCCGCCGTCCATGCCATGTCGGCCAGGAACGTCGCCATGGCCCCATCCGAAGAGATTTCTTCCGAGCACCGGTCGAGCCAGTCCAGATACCGCTCCGCCAACTGCCTGAGGGCGTCTTCCGACTTGCCCGAAAGCGGAAGCATCCTGACGGTCCGCTCCGGGGAGTCCTCTCCTTGCGCGGGTTCCAGGTCCCCGGAAAGCTCCGGCCCGGAAGCGGACACGCGCACCGGGGCGCCTGCGGGATCGGTCGCGCCGCCGGGGCCGGTACCGTTTGCGGCGTGTCCTTCCAGCACGACATGAGCGTTGGTTCCCGAAATCCCGAAGGCGCTCACGCCCGACCTGGGCGGCCGTTCGGAATGGCCGGGCCAGGGCGTGATTCTTGAAACGACGCTTACCGGAAGTTCGTCCCACTCAAGGTTCGGGTTCGGGTGCTTGAAGTGCAACTGGTGGGGAATCATCCCGCGCTTCATCGCAAGTACCGTCTTGATCAGTCCGGCGACGCCGGCGGCCGCCTCGAGATGACCGATGTTGGCTTTCACCGAGCCGATCAGCAGCGGCCTGTCGGACTCGCGTCCCTTTCCATACACCGCGGCCGCCGCCTGCACCTCAATGGGGTCTCCCAGGGCCGACCCGGCTCCATGCGCCTCCAGGTAATCCACCGCCGATGGCTCCATGTTGGCCCTGGAAAGCGCCGTCTCGATGACCCGTTGCTGGGCCTGGCCATTGGGCGTCGTAGGACCCGCGCTGGCGCCGTTCTGGTTGACCGCCGACCCGCGGATCACTCCCCAGATGCGGTCGCCGTCCGCCTCGGCTTCATGGAGCCGTTTCAGCACCAGCATGCCGCAGCCCTCGCTTCTGACAAAACCGTCCGCGGAAGCATCGAAGGCCTTGCATTGGCCCTGGCTCGACAACATGCCCAGCTCCGCCATCTCGCGGGTCACCGCGGGCGAAAGCAGCGTGTTCACGCCCCCCACCAGGGCCTGGTCCACTTCTCCGTAGCGCAATGCCATTACCGCCTGGTGCGCGGCGATCAGCGACGACGCGCAGTTCAATTCCACCGGAACCGCCGGGCCTTCCAGGCCCAGGTGATAGGCAACCCGGCCCACTGTCATGCTGGTGGCGGTACCGAGGTAACTCACGCCCGCGTCCCCGGACTTCATCAGGTCGCGGTACTCGCTGGAAGCCAGACCCACGTAAATCCCGGTACGGCTTCCGCGCAAGCGGTCCGAATCCATCCCGGCATCTTCCAGAGCATGCCAACTCGTCTCCAGCAGCATTCGCTGCCGCGGGTCCAGCATGCGCGCCTCGATCGGCGCGATACGGAAGAATCTCGCGTCAAACTTGTCGATCTCGTCCACGAACCCGCCCTTGCGGTAGGCGGCGAACTCGGGCGGCAAATCTGCCGCGCCATCGGCCCAGGGACCTGAACCCGCGCGGCCGTCGGTAATCCCGGTACCCCCGTCCTCGAGCTGGCGCCAGAACGCCGCAAGGTCCGGCGCGCCCGGAAAGCGGCACGCCATGCCGACGATCGCAATGCCATCTTCCACAGGCGGCGCGGCGGCAACGGGTTGCGGGCCGGGCTCCGCGCGCGCCTCGGGTTGCGGTCGGAGTGATGGCGGCGGCTCGGGTTGCGGCGAGGGTGCGGACCCCAGGTCGCCGAGCTGCTCGACCATATGACCGGCCAGTTGCTCGATGTCCGGATAGTCGAAAACCGCCGTATTGGACGCCACGTACTCCCCGGCAAACGCCCGGTTCACCCTGTTGCGGAGTTCCACCGCCATCAGCGAATCCATCCCGAGATCGAAGAACCCAACTGTGGGCGATGGCGCCGACGGCAGTCTCAGGACCGCCTGCACTTCATTTTGCAGGAACGAGGCAAGCAGGTCCTGATGCGCCGCCGCGGGCGAGCTTCTCAGCATGGACAGTAGATCGTCCGGCCCTGCGGCAATATCGGCCTTGGCCTCGGACGCTGCCGACAGCAGGTCCTCCACCAGGATCGGCGGCTCTTCAACGGCCTCCTCGAATACCGACCAGTCCATGGACATCACGACCGAATGGGTGGCGTCCTGTCGAACCAGCCGATCGAACGCCCGGATGCCCTGCTGCGGAGTGAACCAGCGGCCGCCCAGCGCCGACCGCTGGCGGTCTATGCGCTCGCGCTGTTCCGCGGCCTCGCCGATTTCCGACCAGGCGCCCCAGGCTATGGCCTGACCCGCCAGACCCAGCGCCCGGCGGTGCCCGGCGAGCTGATCCAGGAAGGCATTGGCGGCGGCGTGGTTGGCCTGGCCGGGATTGCCCATGACGCCGACCCGGCTCGAGAACAGCACGAACATGTCCAGGTCGCGTTCGAGCGTCGCGCGATGCAAGTGCCAGGCGCCCAGCACCTTCGGCCAAAGCACCTGCTCGAAACGCTCCCAGCTCTGGTTGCTCAGCGCGCCGTCCGACAACACGCCCACGCTGTGGATCACCCCTGCGAGGGGCGGCAGGTCCCGATCCATGCGGGCCAGCATCCGATCGATCGCGGCCGTATCGGTCACGTCCGCCAGTTCCACTTCAACCCGAACGCCCCGTTCCCTGAGCGCGCCGATAGTCTTTTCGGCGGCATCGTCGGGAGCGCGCCGTCCGTTCAGCACGATGGTTTCTGCGCCTCTTTCCGCGAGCCAATCGGCCACCGCGCAACCGATCCCTCCCAGACCGCCTGTCACCAGATAGCTGCGGTCCTGCCGCAAACGGCCGTTCTTTAACGGGGGGTTTGTCACGACAATCTTGCCGAGGTGCCGGGCCGAGCGCATGAAGCTCAGCGCGGCGCCGGCCTCGGCCAGCGGCCACCTGCTGTGAATGATCGGCTGCAGTTCGCCAGCCGCTGTGCGTGCCATCACGTTACGCAATACCTTGCCGACCCTGGCCGGTTCCGTCTTCTTCAATACATCCAGCTCCAGGATGTGATAGGGCACGTCGGGCCGCACGGCGGCCATTTCGTCCTCGCTCAGGATGTCCCGCCGGGCCATCTCCACGAACCGGCCACCCCGCTTGAGGCAAGACAGGCTCGCGTCGATGTAGCCCTCACTGGTCAGGCTGTTCAACACCACGTCGACGCCCTCGCCACCGGTGGCCTCAAGGATTTCCTCGCCGAAGGCCGTCGTGCGGCTGTCGAAAACATGTTCCACGCCGAGCGAACGGAGATAGTCCTGTTTGGGGGCGCTGGCCGTGGCGAACACTTCCGCTCCCGCGGCCTGCACCCACTGTATCGCCGCCAGGCCCACTCCGCCCGCGCCGGCATGAATCAGCACCCGTTCGCCGGCCTCGAGTCCCGTGAACTCGAACGACAGCGCAGCGGAAACGAAGGCGCTGGGAATCGTGGCGAGCTCGCTAACCGAGAATTTGCCGGGTGCGGCGGCGACGAGCTCCCCGTGCGTGATCATTTCCCCGCCGAACGCGCCGAAGCCCATTCCGACCACATGGTCGCCGGCCGACACGCGGGACACGTCGGAACCCACGTCGAGAACATAGCCGCACATTTCACGGCCGAGCATTCCCTCCTCTATGAATCCAAGCGAGCGAAATACGTCCCAGAAGTTGAGCCCGGCGGCCTCAACATGCACGCGGACTTCGTCCGGCTCAAGAGAACGTTCCGCCAGGGGCTGCACGAAGGGCCTCTCGAAAACGCCGTCCGGGTCGGGCGCCAGGACCCAATCCGGTTCCTCCGGCAGGTCCAGCCGCTCGGCGCCGGCGCCGTCCCGAACCAGACGGGCCGCCAGCCGGCGTCCCCGGCGGTGCGCGATGTGATCCTCCGAATCGGGATACATCAGTTCGTTCACGAGATCGGTTTCGGCGCCCGGGCCGGGATCGAGGTCGATCATCCTGGGATTGAGATGCGGCGCTTCACGGGCGACACCCTTTCCGAAACCCCAGAGCATCGAGCCGGCAAGTTCTCCGCCCCGTTCGCGCTCAATGACCTGGGCGCCACGGGTCACGAACCACAAGCCATTGGCCAGCATCGCATCCGAGTCGATCACGCCTTGAACCAGCGCCAGGGAACTCGTTCCGGCCCGGCGCACGTCATCCGCGATCTCTTCGGTGGAGGCCTGCTCCCCGTGGCCGTCCAGTCCGGCGAGGTGAACGATCCCACTGAGCGGAGTCTCGCCGGGAAGGTTCTCGATCAGCGAGCGCCAGGAATCCCTGTTGTCCGGTTCCACGGCGATCTCGAACACTCCCGGACCGCCCCCGGGTTGCTTCCCATTCGCCGGTGTATCCGCCCCGGCCAGCAATACCGTCTGATTGCGAGCAGCCAGGCCGCTCGCCAGTCCGGCCCCGAATCCCTGAGCGTCGGCAGCCAGAATCCATACGCCCGGAGGCTCGCTCACCTTCTCGGGCCCCTGCGCCACGATGACCCCCTTATCCAGGGTCCGGTTCGGGTCCTTCTCGTCGACGCCCAGCACTTCCACTGCCTCGAATCCGGCGTCGCCCAACGCCTGCCTCCAGATCTCCGGCGTGGCCAGGGCATGGTGGGGACGGTAGTCGTCGGCGAACCGCCACCAGCCGTCCAACTGCCCGAAGGTCAGGTCCATCCAGCCCAGCCCGGTGAGGTTCTCCAACGCGACCAACTGACCCGACGGGGCAAGAAGTTCTCGGCAATGTGTCAGTGTTTCTTCCAGATATCTCGTTGCGTGCAGTACATTCGAGGCAATAATCAGGTCGTAACCATGAGGGTCAAAGCCCTGCTCGGCTGGATCCTTCTCGATATCCAGGGGCGCATAACGGATACAACCGCCGGCGTCGCCGAACCTCGCTTCCGCTTCGGCAAAGAAACCCGCGGAAATGTCCGTGTAGACGTAATCGAAACGTCCCTCGGGCAGTTCCGGCAGGACCGAAGCGGTGGCGGATCCGGTGCCCGCCCCGACTTCGATCACCCGCAGGCGCCGATCGCCGGGCAAAGCGGCCACCAGGGCACGCACGGCCTCGGCCAGCAACCCGTTCGCCGCACGCGCCACCGGCGCCTTCAGGTACAGGTCGGCCGCGGTCGGCTCGCCGCTGCTGAACAGAAGGGTGAGCGCGTCCTCCTTGCCGCGAAGCACGTCCCCCAGGGCCTTGCCCGACCGTTCGAAAAGTCCGACTTCGGTGAGACCGTGGGAATAGGTTCCCCTCATCCGTTCGGTCCACTCATCCAGGTCTCGCGGCATCTCCGCGGGCAGGGGATCTTCGGGTCCCAGGAGCACGCGGAAGCCCGCATCGGTCTCTTCCAGCACCCCGGACTTCGCGAGCATTTCGAACATGCGGCGAAACAGGCGCGCGTGCTCGGGCAGAACGCCCATGTCCGGGCCCAGTTTTTCGGGATCGACGACGTCTCCCGTCTTCCGCCGCCACCCCATTTCCTCAAGCGTGGCAAGAGCGCGCGAACGCGACCACTGCTCAAGGTCCTCGAGCAGATCGTTCCGGCCCTGCGGATCGACTCCCGCCTCCCGCAGGTAATCGGCGAACAGTTGCGAGCGCGCCGCTATGGCCGCGGGTTCCGGAAAGAACCCGGCGGAAACGATCCCGGGGGGAAGCGGTTGCTCACGCCAGTCCACCTCGTACAGGAGTTCCTTTACGCCTTCGATGGCCGACAGCAGGGCCTCCCGCGTCGCCCGCTTGATCGAGTAACCGCTCAGGCGCCCCAGCAGCGACCCGTTGGGGTCGTAGATCCGAAGTTCGCCGTTCAGGGTCTCCGGCGTTGCCTCAGGGTCCGCATCCGCGTCGCGCGAGGCATCGCTCAGGCGCACGTGGCAGTACACCCGGTCCGGTAACCGGCCCGCCAGCCACAGTCGCTCCCAGCCGAAGGGAAGATAGGCGGCGGCACCCTCGGACTCCTCAAGCTGCCGGGCCGTGCCGAACACCTGGAAACAACCATCCAGGACCAGCGGATGAACGTCCAGGCCGTGCTTTTCGAAGGCCTCCGGCAGCGACACTTCGCCCAGGGCCTCGCCGGGCCCCGACCAGACCCGCTTCAGCGTTCGGAAGAACGGACCGAGACTGACGCCGGTGCCGGCCCTCTGGCGGTAGTATGCGTCAACATCCGCCGGCTTCAGGTCGGCCCTGAGTTGTTCGAGATCGATCGATTCGCCGTCGTCGGCCGTCGACCGGCCATCCGCCAGGCGGCCTTCGACATGCAGGGTCCAGTCCCCTTCGATGCCCTTGCTGAATATACGGACGACCCCGGGCGCCCCCGGTTCGGATTTATCGATCGCGAGTTGCACCGTCCTCGCGGCTGTTGCCGGCTCTCCCTCGTCCTCCTCCTCGAATACGAGCGGATTGTGCAGTTGCATGTCCTCGATGATTATCGATTCGCTTCCTTCAACAACCGCGGCCGATGCCGCCATGGCGCCGTAGACCGCGCCTGGAGCCACGATGCGCGCGAACACCCGGTGGTCGCTCATCCAGGGCGGATCGGACGGGAACAGGTCGGTTTCAAAGGTAATTTCGCCGCCCGCCGATTCGCGGCGCACGCCAAGAAGGGGATGACCGGCGCTGCCGCGTCGTCTCGCCGGAGCCTCCAGCCAGTGCCGGCGTCGTTGAAACGGATAACCCGGCAGGGAAATCCTGCGCCGGTTCTCGCCCGCGAACAGTCCGGAAAATTGAATCGGCAGTCCGAGCTTGTAAGCAGCTGCGACCGCTTCCGTGAATTCCCCACCGTCCGGTGTCCCCGACGCGCCGTCCGGCGGCGGTCGAAGGCTCGCCAGGACAGACGGCGGAGAACCCTGAGCCGGTTCCGGCCATGCCGACAAGGTCATCGACGACAGTACCGCCCGCGGCCCGATCTCGATGACCAGGTCCACTCCCAGGCCGCCCAGCGTGCGAACGCCATCAACGAATGCGACGGCCTCGCGAGCGTGCCGCCTCCAGTAGGCGCCGTCCAGCGCCTCGTCCGCCCCGAGCGCCCGGCCGGTCAGGTTACTGACGAAATTCACGCAAGGCGGCTCGACCGACAAGCGGTCCAGTACCGCTTCCAGGGCATCCAGCGCCGGCTCCATCAGGGCGCTGTGAAAAGCCCTCGACGTATTCAGGCGCCGTACGCGCACATCCCGGGCTTCCAGACGCCCGGATATCTCTTCAATTTCCGCTGTTGGGCCGCTGATCACCTGGTGAGTGCCGTTGTAGGCGGAAATATTCACGCCGACGCCTCCCGAAGCGGCGTTGGCGGATTCGACCTCTGAAGCAACCTGTTCGGCCGGAGCGAAGACCGCCGCCATGGCGCCCGGCTCGGTCGCCGACAGCAGCGAGCCCCGCGCTTCGGCAAGGCGCATCCCGTCCTCCAGACTGAACACGCCCGCCGCGTGCGCAGCCGCCAGTTCGCCCACACTGTGCCCCAGCACAACGGCCGGCCGGACACCGATACTCGCCCAGAGCGCAGTGAGAGCGCACTCAAGCGCATAGAGCGCCGGCTGCTCCCATGCCGTATCCGCAAGGTCCCCCTGCGCGCCATCCCGGCCGAACATCACGTCAAGCAGGGAAGCGCCCCTCTCCTCGACGAATACCGCCTCGCAACGATCGAATATCGCCCTCGCCACCGGCTCGCTCTCGTAAAGCGCCAGCCCCATCCCGCTCCACTGGCTCCCCTGGCCCGTGTACGCAAAGGCAACCGTGGCCGGTTCGCGCGCAGCCGGCCACTCTTCACCCCGGGATAGCTCTTCCAGACCCGAGCGCAGGGAATCCGCGTCCCGAAAGGTGACGCCTTCGCGAACATCGAAGTGGCTTCGTCCCACCCCTGCGGTCCAGGCCATGTCCGCCAGCAAAGGATCCATCTCCGCGCCGCCGGAAGAAGACCCGTTTTTCCGTTCCGCAAGCCAGTTCAGGTAGCGCCCGGCCAGTTCCCCGAGCGCCGCGTGGGACTTGCCCGAGAGGGGCAGGAGACGCAAGCGGCGTGACGTGGACCGCCGTTCCGGGACCGGCAGGTGCGAAACCCGGTCCGGCATCGAAACCGCAACCGCCTGCGCGCAGCCGGCCACATCGGCTGTCCCGTCTATCGCCGCGCTCTGCCCGTCCGGTCCCCGATGCTCTTCAACGATCAGGTGAGCGTTGGTGCCGGAAATCCCGAAGGAGTTCACGCCCGCCAGGCGCGCCCGGCTTCCATCGCCCGGCCAGTCCAGCATTTCGGTCGTAATCTTGAGTGGCAGGCTCTCCCAATCGACGCGCGGATTGGGATCGTGGAAATGCAGATGTTTGGGAATCACGCCCTGGTTGACCACCAGCACCGCCTTGATCAGACCCGCCACTCCGGCCGCCGACTCCAGGTGACCCACGTTGGTCTTTACCGAACCGATCAGCAGCGGATCGTCCGTCTTGCGCGCCCGGCCGTAGACGGCCGCCACGGCGTCGATTTCGATCGGGTCGCCGACGGTGGTCCCGGTCCCATGCGCTTCCAGGTAATCCACTTCCAGTGCCTGGACGCCCGCTTGTGACAGGGCCTCCTTGATCACCCTTTCCAGCGCCGGCGTGTTGGGGACCGTCAGGCCGACGCTGGCGCCCCCGTGGTTCACGGCGGAGCCCCGGATGACGGCCCAGATCCGGTCGCCGTCCGCCTCCGCTTCGCTCAGCCGTTTCAGAACAACCACGCCGCAACCCTCTCCGCGAACATAGCCGTCGGCCGACGCATCGAAGGTCTTGCATTGCCCCTCGGGGGACAACATCATCGCGTCGGCGCGCAATTCGTAAATTCGGCCGTTCAGGATTGCCTGCACCCCGCCCGCTATGGCCAGGTCCGCCTTGCCCTGCTGCAGGTCCGCCACCGCGTCATGTATCGACACGAGCGAGGAGGCGCAGGCGGCGTCGACGGCCTTTGCCGGACCCATGAGACCCAGCACGAACGAAACTCGTCCGGCGGCGCCGTTCAGGTTGGTGCCGCTCAAGGCGTACAGGCAAGAGGCCGCCTCGGCGGGCTTGCTCGAGTCCACGACCAGCATTCGATACTCGTCGTTGCTGATCCCGGTATAGACGCCGGTGCGGCTTTCCCTGAGCCCGTCGGGGTCGATGCCTGCATCCTCGAGCGCCTGCCAGCTCGTCTCCAGCATCATCCGCTGCTGCGGATCCAGCAGGGACGCCTCGACTGGAGATATGCGGAAGAACGAGTCGTCGAACTGGTCGATATCGTCAACGAAAGCCCCAAAGCGGCAGCCTTCGCTGCGCACCGCTTCGTCGGGAAAGAGTTGCCTGAAGCGTTCGTGTTCCGACCCCGGGACCCACTCGCTTATGGAGTTGCCGCCTTCCTTGAGCAACTGCCAGAAAGACCCGATGTTCGGCGCTCCCGGAAAACGGCAGGCCATGCCCACCACGGCGATCGGTTCGCCGGATCCGGGATACTCCGTACCTGGCGCTTCGGATGCGGCAGGTCCGGCCAAAGAAGAAGATTTGCGCGTCGCCATTACGAGATTTCGCCAGGAACCCCCCGTTCCAAACCGCCGATGGCGGCATCGTATTCTGTGCCGTTCAGTTTAAGTCAAAAACGCCCCGTAGCCGTCGTGCCAAAGAAAAAGCCCCGGAACGGGCCGGGGCTTTTTTAGGTGACGTGATGCGAAAACGCTAGAAGCTATAGCTGATGTTCACGCCGAAGTGGCGTCCGCGATTGAGGTTGACCAACTGCGCATACGGGAAGGTGTAGGAGAACGTGGTCCCGTTGAAAAGCGCGAAGCGGCGCAGGTCGCGGAAGCGGAACGACCCGGCCAGTGTGCGGTCATCGAGGATGTTGTTGACGTAAGCCGTCAGCCTCCAGTTCTCCTGCTGAAGGCCGACACGCAGGTTCCACTTGTATTCCCAGCCGATGTAAGACAGGTTGTAGATTTCCGACCAGCGCTCGCCGATCATGTTCAGATCGGTCCGGGCGAAGAAATCCCAGTCGTTGAACGCGGCGGGTGAGTTGTAGTCCGCCGAAATCTGGATCTGCCAGTCGGGATAGCGGTACGGCTCGTTGCCGGCCAGATCGGGGTCCACGCCCAGTTGCGGCGCGAAGGTTTCCTCCACGAAGAACTGGTACTCGGGGTCCGCAAAGGCCACGGACCCGGAGAGGACCAGTCTCTCCGTCAGGACGAAGCTGGACTCCAGTTCGAACCCGTACACCTCGGTCTCACCCGCGTTTGTAGTGATTTGCGAGTCCTGTCCCTGGGCGTCCAGGAAAGTCTGGCGAATCTGCTGGTTCGACCAGTCCAGGTAGTACACGGCCGCATTCAGCAGCAGGCGTCCGTCCATCAACAGACTCTTGACCCCCGCCTCGTAGTTCCAGATGGTCTCTTCCTTTACGGTGGGGTCCACGCCCAGATTGAGCGCAACGGCGCGGTTGTTGAAGAACCCGGGCTTGTTACCCTGCGATACCACGCCGTACAGGGTGATGTCCTCATTAGGCTTGTAGTCCACGATGAACCGCGGCAGAGTCCGCTTGAAGCTCGCGGTGTCGAACTCGAATGCCGCAATACCTTCGTTCGAGCCCAGACTCGGCACTTCCGCCAGCGTCTGCGGTTCGAACTCGGCGGTGGACTCACGCACGTCGTCTTTCTGCCAGCGGACGTCCAGACCGAGGGCAAGCTTTTCGGTCAGGCTATAGGTGACACTGCCGAAAACGGAGACGTTCTCGATGTGCCGCGAGCTGCCGACCTGGCCGTAGGGACGGGAGGGCGTTATCCGCAGGTTACGGCCAAGGATATCGTGTTCATATGTCGAGGCGCCCACAAAGGCAGACAGCCTGTCGGAACCCGGGACCGTCACCTTGAATTGCAGGCTCCTGTCCTGGAAACCTCCGTAGATTCTATTCGCTTCCACAAGACCGACGGAGCCGAAAACCAACCCGTCAAAACCTCTGAGGCCATTGGGAACGCCAAAGCTGTCGTCCCAGCTGGCGTCGTGGATCTCGTCGGAGATCTGCTGATTGGTGCCGGCACGCAACTCGAATTCCCAGTCATTGCTGGTTACGTAATCCAGTTCGGCCGTATAGCGGCGCGTAGTCTGCAGCTGTCCAGCCGACATGCCGAAGCGCTCCTCGACCCTCTTGTTGTTTTGTTCGATCGTATCGAGGTCGTCCGGCAGTTCCCCGCAGATATAGCCCAGGGGGATAGTGGTGTTGTAGAACAGGCAGTTGTCCAGCGATTCCGGCAGGCTGGTGGTCGGCGGCGGACCGTCATCATCTTCCGCATAGGATGCGGAAAGAGTCAGGGCAAGGTTTTCCGACGGCTCCCAAACCAGCTTGCCGGAGATGGCCCTGGTTTTTTCGTCGCCGATTGTGGCATTGTCCTCATGCGTCGCCACATTCTTCCACTCGCCGCCGAAACTGTAGGAACGCAAGCTCACCATGCCTTTCACCCCGTCCAGACCAAACAGCGGGCCGGAAACGGTCAGGGCGACATCGGAGCGGCTGTGTTCGCCCAGATCGAAGTCGGCATCGATTTCAAGCTCGTCACCGGGCGTCTTGGTGATGTAGTTGACGGCGCCGCCGAAAGTCGCGCGGCCGAACAATGCCGACTGAGGCCCCTTGAGAACTTCCACGCGTTCAATGTTGTTGAAACCGAACGTAGCGGCCGTGCCCAGGACAAAAAACCCGTCCACGAACACGGAAGAGTTCTGACGGTCGACTACCGACGTGTTGACGACAAGGCCCCGGAAATACGGGTTCGAATCCCTGCGACCGACCGTTTCGGTGTAGAACCCCGGCGTATAGTCCGACAGGTCCAGAATGCTGGTGACACCGCGTTCGTAAATGTCCTCATTGGTCAGCGCCGTCACCGTCAGCGGGAGATCCTGCAGGTTCTCTTCCCGTTTTCGGGCGGTGACGATGATCTCCTCAATGGCAAGTTCCTGGCCGAAAGCTGGTGCGGAGTCGTAGGAAATCGCAATCAATGCCGCGCCCATCACGGACGCGAGCAGCGTGGTCTTTCTTGTCATAAAGGCAAGTCCCCTTTGATTTCTATGGAAAAAGCGCCTTACCCCCCAAGGCGCCCGCGGGCGGAATTATAGCCGCACCCGGTCATCAGCCGGCCCGCGCCGGGATCATGGCTGCGGCGCGCCCTGCTCCTTTTCCCGGCACAGTGCATAGAACCAGCCGAGGTTGATGCCGAACCGGTCGGCGTCGTCCACCGCCCAGGCATAGGCGATGGGCACGTGGCTTCCCTTTTCATGGACGCGGAACAGCGGGAAAACACGGTCCGACGGCGAGGCGAATTCGCGGGTGTGCAGCTGGAACTCCAGCGTTCGGCCATCGGGCCAGTCGATGTCGGCCGACCCGCCCTGATCGTGAAGTTCGATCTCCGTCAGGAACTCCGTATTCAGCATGTCGCCGTCGAGGTTGTAGTTGACCGTGCAGATGATCCAACGGACTTTCGTGGCCTGAATCCAGTCGTATCGGTCGCCACCGGTCTCGTTCCAGGTCACCTCGCCCGTCTCCCGGCTGATTTGCCGGTCGCGGGTCCAGTAGTGGTTCGGTCCCAGCACCACCTGATACTCGAACCAGGCCTCGTCGCCACAGGATTCCCGTTTCATGCCGCCCGAGAACTGACCGCCGTCGAACCGCATGAAAACATCGCAGGCTTCCGAGAACGGTCGCAATTCGTCCGCTTCGATAGCCGCTAGCCGTTCCGGGTCGAGCCGGGCGCCGATCATGTGGTCATGGCCGTCCCTGAACGCGTGGAGTTTGACCCTGACCGCCTGTTCTTCCTCATCGACGGACAGCGCATAAACCCGGATGCGCGAGATGTTGGAGGGGTCGTTGTTCCGGTACTCCTCGACGTACAGAACGTTTTCGCCCAGCTCCGGAAGGTCCAGGCGAACGTAATGGGAATGAAGACGGAAAACGGGATCGTAAACAGGAGCCGAAAAGCCGCCGCCGGACTGACGGACGATCTGTTCGTGATTGTCGTATTCGCCGGGCCACCACTCCATGATCAGCGCAAGATGGATATCCAGTTCCGTCTTGCCGAAGGTCTGTGCCTGAACGGGCAGTGCCAGGGCAAGACACAGAGCGGCGGTCGTCGGAATACGCATGATCATCTCCCGGAGCAGGCTCATACAGCGTGACGCGTAACGCGCGTTGTGGCGCGAGGGTGCAAGGCCCTCGCTGCAAACAGGTGGAATCAGATGCCTGGCGGTGACCTACTCTCGCGCGGGGAGACCCCGAACTACCATCGGCGCTGGACGTTTTCACTTCCGAGTTCGGAATGGAATCGGGTGGGACCCGTCCGCTATTGCCACCAGGCGAAAAAGGTGGCGCG
>CAYMQG010000017.1:0-13599 GCA_964392625.1 uncultured Gammaproteobacteria bacterium
AAGAAGACCATTACCGAACAGGCCAGCGGCATGGCGCCCAACACGTCGCTGATCCAGTTCGAGAAATGGACCGGCGTCGATACCTGGCAACGGTCGGAGGCGGCGTAATGGCGAAGAAATGGAACATGGTCGTCGACATCGAGCGCTGCGATAACTGCCGCAACTGCTTCCTGGCCACCAAGGACGAGCACATCGGCAACGAGTTCCCCGGCTATTCGGCCCCGCAGCCGGACCGCGGGCACAGTTGGGTGGACGTCAAGCGCCACGAGCGCGGCGCCTGGCCGGCCGTCGAGGCGCACTTCATGCCGGTGATGTGCAATCACTGCGACGACGCGCCGTGCATGAAGGCGGCGAAGGACGGCGCCATCACCAAGCGCGCCGACGGCATCGTGCTGATCGACCCGGAGAAATCGAAGGGGCAGAAGGAGATCGTGGACGCCTGCCCGTACGGCGCGATCTTCTGGAACGAGGAGGAGCAGGTTCCGCAGGCCTGGTTCTTCGACGCGCACCTGCTCGACGGGGGCTGGGACAAGACCCGCGTGGAGCAGGCCTGCCCCACCAACGTGTTCCGCTCGATGAAGGTCGAGGACAAGGAGATGCAGCGCATCGCCGAGGAGGAGGACCTGGAGGTCCTGAAGCCAGAGTTGGGTTCACGGCCGCGCGTGTACTACAAGAACATGCACCTGATGACCCACTGCTTCGTGGCCGGGTCGGTCGTGGTCGATGTGAACGGCGTCGAGGAATGCGCCGGCGACGTCGAAGTCGTGCTCAGCCGGGACGGCTCGGAGGTGGCGCGAACGGCCACCGACATGTTCGGCGACTTCCGCTTCGACCGGCTGGAAACGGACAGCGGTCCGTACCAACTGGAATTCAGTTCGGATTCGGGCGCCGCATCCGCGCAGTTCGAACTGGACGAGGAAAGCCTTTATCTCGGCGCCATAGCACTGGCCGGCAATTGACTCCGGCCCGCTCTTTTCAGGTCAGCGCAAAGCCGGTGTAGCCCTCTTCGACGACCTGCTCGCAGCGCTCCACGTAGGCCGGGAAGCCGCCCACGTACGGTAGGAAACCGCCGGGCTTGCCCGGGATATTGGCGCCCGTGTACCAGGAGGCGCAGTCGCCGCGTATCGAGCGTTGCGCCACCTCGTCGTTATGGACCGCCCAGTCGTCCTCGTGTTGCGCCCCGGCTTCGATGGCGTCCAGCCCGCGCTCGCGCATGTGCGCGAGGCAATCGGCAATCCAGTCCACATGCTGCTCCACGCCCGTGACCATATTGATCAGCACCGACGGGCTGCCCGGGCCGTTCACCATGAACAGGTTGGGGAAGCCGTGGGTCGCCAGGCCGAGATATACGCGCGGGCCATCCGTCCACTTCTCACGGAGGGACAGGCCGTTCCGGCCCCTGAGGTCCATGGCCAGCAATGCGCCCGTGATCGCGTCGTATCCGGTGGCGAACACGATGGCGTCCACCGCGTGCACCGTGCCGCCCGTTCGAACGCCCTCGGGAACGATGCCGCCGATCGGCTCCCGGCTGATGTCCACCAGGGTCACGTTCTCGCGGTTGTAGGTGGGGTAGTAGTCCGTGTCCACGCACATGCGCTTGCAGCCCAGCGGGAAGTCGGGCGTCAATAGTTCTGCCACCTTTTCGTCGTCCACCAGCTCGCGGATCTTTCGGCGCACGAAGTCGGACGCGGTCCCGTTGGCCTGCGCGTCGAACAACAGATCGGCGAACGCGCCCTGGAAAGCCAGTCCGTAGTTTCCCCACCAGCGCTCGTACACTTCTTCGCGCTCCCGATCCGAAACGGCAAGCGCGGACCGGCCCGCCGGCTTGAACGGCAGCGCGGTGAAGCCTTTCTGTGACGCGGCGCGGATCTCGCCATAACGGGATTTCACATCGTCCAGTTCACCCGGATCCAGCGGCCGGTTGCTGGCCGGAACGGCGTAGTTGGGCGTGCGCTGAAACACAGTGACATGCTCGGCCTGCTTCGCGATCAGCGGAATGCACTGGATACCGGACGATCCGGTGCCGATCACTGCCACCTTCAGGCCCGTGAAATCGACCCCCTCATGCGGCCATTGGCCGGTGTGATACGTGTCGCCGGCGAACGTGTCGCGCCCGGTAATGTCCGGGAGATTGGGCGTCGACAGCACGCCGCTCGCCATGACGCAGAAGCGCGCCTTGTGGGTTTGCCCGTCGTCGGTCGTGACCGTCCAGTGGGAGGGGGTCTGACCGGCAGCCTCCTCGAAGGTGGCCGCCGTGACGCGCGTGTTGAACTGAATGTCGCGCCGCAGGTCGAACCGGTCGGCCACGTGTTGGATGTAGGAAAGGATTTCCGGCTGCGCCGCATACCGCTCCGTCCATTCCCACTCCTGCTGAAGATCGTCGTCGAACTGGTACGAGTAATAGATGCTCTCGATGTCGCAGCGGCACCCCGGATAGCGGTTCCAGTACCAGGTCCCCCCCACGTCGCCGCCCGCCTCGAAGGCCCGCACGGAAAAACCCAGCCGGCGGAATTTGTAGAGCGCATACACGCCGGCAAACCCGGCGCCGACGACGATCACGTCCAGCAGCGCGCCGGGCGAACCGCTTTCCGCACTCCGTTCAGCCACTTTGCTCACCGCCGCGCGGATGTTCGTTTGCGCAGGGCGCACTCCGCCTGGTTGGGGAAGGGTTGATGGTCCTCACGATAGAGCGGCACGATATCTTCTTTCCGGTTGGCTTGCAGCACCTCATCGAACCCGAAAGGCAGCCCTGCGGCTTCATCCGGCAGCTCGGCGCAAACGAAATAGGCGCCCACGGTGAACCGGCAGTCGTTCGGCAAAACGCCGGAGAAGGCCTCCCGGTTTCCGCTTCGCAGCCGCCCGTCGACGAACGTGGCCGCGACTTCCGCCGCCGTCGTGCGCAGCAGGTCGTCGAAGGGATCGCCGGATTGCTTGCGGAAAACCATGATGTCGGCCGCCAGCCCCGCCTCCAGATTCCCCGTGACCGCCTCGAGTCCCAGCGCGTAGGCCCCGTTGCCGGTGGCCATCCGCCACAAGGCCGCCGAGGACAGGACCGGGCTGCCCGCCCCGCCTCCGTAGAGTTCGTCCGCGCATCGCAGTTCCTCGAGCATGTTGTACGACCCCGAGACCGACCAGTCCGTGCCGATCGCAATCCGGACGCTCTCGCGCAGCAATGCGCCGATGTCCGCCGTTTCGCCGTACAGGGCGACGTTGGAGCGCGGCGACCAGATCAGCGTCACGTCCAGATCGCCCAGCCTTGAAATGTCGCCGGAATCCAGGCCCACCCCGTGGATCAGCGAGAAGCGCCGAACGGACTTGTGCGTCGCGACATAGTCGAGAAAGAACCGGCCTTCGAACCGGGCGACAAGGTCCGTGCCCTCCGCCACATGCGGGACGTACGGTGTGCGCGCGGGAAGGTCCCCGGTCACGTCCGGGCGAAAAGCTTCCGTGCCCTGGTAGGGAAAGGACCGCAACCGGCGGATGCGCTGCATCGCATCCGGGCCGAACGGGAACGTCCTCATGTCGGCGGCATACTCGTATACTGGGCGCCGCCGAAAGCCGGCATTCTTCGCCAGGCCCCGGACCGCGCCCGATCCGGCGATCAGCGTCGTTCCGGCAAGCAGGTGCCGAAGCTCGATCCAGAACAGCGTCTTCGCATCGTCCGTGCCGTCGCTGTAGCGAATCTTGTCCGTGCCGTCCCCCACGCCGGAATCCGGAATCCATTCGTCGCGATGCGCATAGACGGGCAGTTTCTCCCGGTCCCCGGCCGTCAGCATCTGGAAGCTGTATCGCGTGTGCTCGTGCGGGTTGATCAGCCCGGGGGACACGTAGTTCCCTCCGCAGTCAAATACCGCGGCGTCTCCCGCCGCGGCTTCGATTCCGTCTTCGGCCACCAGCTCGACGATCCTGCCCCCGGAAATCAGTACCGCGCCATACCGAGCACCGTCTATTCCCGTGAGCAGGTTGCCGATTATCAGCGTCTTCTCCGATCCGGACCCGCCCGCCGTGAACCGGCACATCGCGGCGGGCGCAGCGATGGCGCGCTCGTCCGAACCCGGCTCCCGGGCGGCCGAAGAATCCGGCGGCGCCCCCATGAGCGTCGCCCCAAGAAGAAATGCTGCCGCCGGCGGAGAGGTCGCCCACGCTCCTTCAGCCCCGATCTTTGGCCCATTCATGACGACTCTGCCCGGTCAGAGCGCGGGTCAGGAGCCGAAGCTGCGCCGCAGTGTCAGCCGCCAGTTTCGCTCGGGCCGGGCCAGCACGACCATGTCGCCGAATATCTGCGGGAAATTGCCCTGGAAATAGAGTTCGTCGAGCGCGTTGTTGACTCCCAGGATTGCGCTCCATTGGCGGATGGTCCACGAAACCGATGCGTTCGCCAGCGTGTACGCAGGAAGTCGAACGGTGCGCGCGACGCCGGACCAGGCGGAGCCTACACGGCTGACACTTAACGTGAGCGCCAGGTCGCGCGCCATCTGCCAGGTTCCGCCGGCGCTGAGCACGAATTCCGGCAGGGCGCCGCGTTCCCGAAACCGGGCGTCTCCGGCGGGCAGGACGGTCACCACGTGACCGCCATAGTGGCCTTCGGGCGCCAGGCCGGTGATCGCCGTCGGAGCGAAAATGAACCGTCCGGTAAGCGGTTCGCGATAGATGCGCGAGCGCGTGGCGGAAAACAGCAATCCGAGACGTTCGCTCACGGCGGCGCGCAGATCCAGCTCCAGGCCCCGGCCCAGCACCGCCAGGTTGGCGTCGGCGAAGGCCGAATAGTCGACTCGTTTCTGCTTATACCAGGCCACGGCCGCCTGCAGACGCCCACCCAATCCGGCAAATTTCAGCCCCGCCTCCCGAAGCCGCGAGGTTCCCAGCGGCCCCGCCGTGACGTTGCGCACGGAAATCTCTCCGGATTGTCCGCCCAGGGACAGGGCCTGCTCGGCAACGGTCACGTACGGACGCCAGCCGCCCAGCGTCAGGCTGAGCGACACGCTCCATGAAAGCTTGCTTTGCACCGTGGACGCCGAGTCATTCGGCGTGGCCGTCACGAGCGGCCCGGGGCCGTTGGTCGAAGTCAGGTCGTAGCGGTCCCAGCGCGCGCCGGCCAGCAGCGACCAGCGTTCCATGAAAGTCACGTCCGCCAGCGCCGCCACGCCCAGATTCAGCCAATCCGTGGCGACATCCGAAGTGTGGGCTTCCTGGCCTGGATTGGCGAAGGCCGAGTCGCGCAGGTCGAGCTGGGACGGCGGCTTGCTGATGTCTCTGCGGTTGAAGAACTCGTAGGAGAAGTCCTGGCGGGCCCGCGTGTCGTAGTAGCGCAGGTTGGGCGCAAGGACCAGATCGGCGGTAAGCGTCCGGCTCAGTTCCAGACCGCGAAATACCGCTTCCAGACGCTCCTCCACCAGCACCGTGCGGTGTTGCTGCGAAAACCCGTAGCTGGCCACGATGTGCCGGTCGGCGTAATCGACGAACAGCTTCTGGCGCAGGGTCACCCCGCCCAGTTCCGCGAATACGTCAAAGTAGGCGGCCAGGGACTCGGCCGCGCCGCTGTCCGACGGCGCGCAAAGGCAATGTTCGGCGCCGATCGGCACGCGCCGCAGCGTGTCCGGGTTGAGCCGCAGGGCCTGGAGTTCGGCCTCGCTGGCGAACGTCAGGCCGCTCCGCCCGTAGGGTTGGAACACGGCCAGCCGATTGCGCGGGCTGACGGCCAGCACTTCGCGCTGGCTGATCCGTCCGTCGCGGTCGCTGTCCAGATTCACCAGCGGCTCGCCGGATAGGTACAGGCCCTCGTCGATCAGCGTCTGATCGATGCGGTTCCAGCCGGCGTTCTCCGCGCCGCGCCAGCGCTGGTACTGGTGCCCCGTTTCGATCCAGACGTCGCTGCGCAGGTCCACGACCAGGGTTCCCTGCAGCATGAGTTGTTGCTGTCCCGGATGTTCCCGGTAGTAACTTCCCGCGTCCTCCCAGAGGCCGAACACGTGATAGCCGGCCGGTTTTCCGAACAGGCGCGCCGGACCGCCGCGCTGTCCTTCGAAGGCACGGCGGTTCCAGGAGGCGACCGTGACGGCCACGTCGCCTCTGGGCGCCTCGATGAACCGGTCCTCGTCGGCGCGGGCGGTCTTGGGCACCAGGTTGATATAGCCGGAAATCGATCCCGCCCCGTGGATGGGCGAGGCCGGCCCGCGCACGATGTCCACCCGGTCGGCTGCCCGAATGACCGATTGCCATCCTCCGGCGCTGACCAGTCGGCGCATGCCGCGAAAGTGCGTGTCGGCAAGGGCGCCCCGCAGGTCGATGCTGGCCGCCAGTCCGAAGAACGAGGCCGTATGGGCGCCGGGAATGATCTGCGAGAAGTCCTCCACCGTCTCGACCCCGTGCCGCATCAGCAGTTCTTCGCTCAGGGACGCGGTGGAGCGGGGCGTTGCCCACGCCGTCTTGTCCAGGCCGAAGACCGTATCGCCGGGGGCGGCGTCCAGCACCCCGAACGGGTCGGCCGCTCCTTCGGGGAGCCGCTCCCCCTCGACCACGAGTTGCTCGATTTCCGGTTCCGGTTCCGGTTCCGGTTGAGCCGTCAGCGGAGCCGGCGCGAGAAGCGCGGCCGCTGCGAAGGCTGCAACAGCAGATGTTCGCGCTTCGAGCGCGTTCGGGCCCTCCGCGCGCATCTGAGCCGTTACGGCCGTCCGGCTATTCGCTGCCGGCCTGTTCCGCGGCCTCGGCCGTCCAGGCTTCCCTTACCGCGCGCCCGCGCTCGAGCATGGGCGTGAATTTTTCGTAATCCACCTCCTTTGCCCTGAGCTTGTCGATGTAGGCCCCGGGTGTCAGGGGCGATTCCGCCCAATGGATATAGCGCCATCCCTCCGGCGTCTTGCGCAAGACTGCGCTCATCCGGATTTCCTCTCCCAGCGGAAGCCTGCCCCGCATCTTCATTTCGAAATGCATGTACCAGACGGCGATTGCGAGATCGTCGGCGATGAGCTTGACCGAAATGTCATACATCTCTTCGCGCAGCGCTTCCAGCACCGGGTTCGGCAGGGGCGGGGCCAGATAGGCCCGAAGCGGCTCCCAGCCCAGGAACCAGCGTTCCTGTTCCTCGGCCAGGTAGAAGGGCAGCTCTTCGTCCTGATCCCAAAGGTCCAGCACTTTTCGGAAATCCTGGGTATTCCAGACTTCCGCGGTGTGGTGAATGAAAGCCTCTATGGCTTCGATTTCGTCCTGCTCGGCGGCCTGGGCCGAATCAATCGAATGTGCAGTCATGGTCAATGCCACTCCCATTAGAAAAGTCGCCCGCAGCGACGCAAACACGGTGGAACGCACAATTTTCCCCTTCCAGGCGCCAACACGGCAATCGTAAACGGTTTCCGCGGGCAACAGACGCGTCAGGCGCCGGCAACGAGCAAGCGGTAGCCGATGTCGAGTTCCGTTTCGTTCAGAAGCGCTCCGTACTTGCGCTGCCAGTTGCCGGATTCGAGGTCGGCGCTCAGTTGCGCCAGCCCGGTCTCCGTATCCGACAGCTTGGCGAACGTTGACATGGCGCCGCGCACCCGCTCGTCGAGATAGTCGTGGGGGCGTCGCCAGCAGGATCCGAGAAAGCCGTCGGTGCAATCGTGCGGAACGGGGACTGTCTGCACTGTTACGGATCCCAGTTCGCGCTCGAAGTCGCGGACCGACGGAAATATCCGACGGTCGATCTCGAAGAGTTCCGGGAAATAGTCGGTCAACCAGAATCCCCGCGATTCCGGGTCGCATGTCAGCACAACGACACGCTCGCGCGCCACGCGCCTCAGTTCCCGGAGCCCTTTCGCCCGGTCGCTCCAATGATGCACGGACAGGATCGCCATCGCCGCGTCGAAGCTGTCATTTTCGAACGGCAAGGAGTCCGCCGTGGCCTGGATCGCGGCGGCGCTGCCCTCCGGCCGTTGCGCGATCATCGTCATCGACGGCTCTACCGCGATTACATGGCGGTCCGTCGGTTCATAAGAGCCCGCTCCGGCGCCAACGTTGATGACGGAATTCGCGCCGCCAAGCGCACCCCATATCGCCTTCTCGATGCGCGGATCGGGCCTTCGAAAGTCGGCGTATCCACGCCCGATCGTGTCGTAGAGCGCGGTCATCGCACCGGTTACTTGGGCGGGAGGCTTGCGGCGAATGCGGCTGCTTCTTCCACCCAGGTTTTCAGGTCCGGCTCGGACTCCAGACCGGCCGGCTCGACCAGCGCCCATCCCTTCATGACGCGGCCCGTTATGTTGGCCGGCTGGGTGTGGGGCCGGGCAAGCGTTTCCTCGTGCTTGTCCTTCCCCAGACGAACGATCAGCGCGCCCTTCCACGTCCCGAGGCACATGTTGCCGTTGATCAGGAAGCAAACGCCCCCGAACATCTTCTTCTCGGAAAAACCCGCGCGCCCGTCAATCAACGGACGGACTCGCTCAATCAATACTTCGTCTTCAGTCACATCTCCTCCTGCCGGCACCTAACTCCCCATTCAACGCGACAATTCGGCGAGAAATCAAGGGTAAGATTGCTGATGCAACGATTGATGCAGTTCCTTAGCGAGGCTTGGTTTTGGCCGAAAAGCGCTATCAGATTTCCGTATTGACTTGCGCCGAGAGCGGGGTTCTCGTTGGGACGAGCCCCGACATTCCCGGTCTTACGCTGGAAGCGGATTCTCGCGAGCAACTTCTGGCGGCAGTTTCCGACGTTGTGCCTCAACTGCTGACACATAACCTTAAGTTGCCGGAAGACCAACTCTCAGAATGCGTTGTTGAAGTGGTCTTCACCAATCCGTCCGTTGAACCCATGTCGGACTCCGCTATGGCGCCTTCCTGTCCGCGCATTCTGGTTGAGCATGTGGACGCAGCAGTCGCGCCTTCTTAGTGGCGACCTATGAAAGGGCGGTAAGAAAAAGACTAAGAAACGCAGGCTGGAGGAAACACCGGCAAGGCCGAACAAGCCATCAGATTTGGCGCAATCCCAACAGGCCCGAATTGGACATTGTCGTTCCAAGCAAGATCAAGAGCCGACACACGGCAAACAGCGTCCTGAAGCAGGCAGGCCTCGGGAAACTTCCGTAAGAAGTCGGGCGTTAGAGGACACCATCAATCTTGGCTCGGATCATGAAATTACTTCTACCAGTGGCACGGTGTCATGGGTCCAGGCGTTGGGGTTGGATAGCCGTGCGGGGGACGGAATCGCGCAGTAGCGATGGCCGCGGTCCAGCTCTTCCAGCGCCGCCAAGTCGATCTGGCACCCTTTGTCTCTCAGCCGCCCGAGGATTTCCCAATACCCCATGAGCATAGTGTCATCTGGGTCGATAACGACGTCGCGGTCGCCCGGCGGTAGAGGGCCGTTCCTGGGCAACTGGGTTTCGGCTAGTGCGCGATCTTCGTTGACGTTTTTCATGTTGCGCGCCATGTACCCGTCGTCGTGCTCGGGTTCGGCCATGAAATTGCGAGTAAACAGGTAGCGCATGGTGGTCTTTTGCGAGTCGATGGGCGTGGACATTTCGTAGAACGTGGCGAATATGCCCGACCCTTCGCCGCCGATCTCGAGATGTCCCTTGAACGTGAATCCGGAAACAAAGAACGTAAGCGTCGAGGCTATGTGCTTCTCTTCTTCGCGTATCTCGCTCCAGTCGCCCTTGGGCTGCTCGAACGGCGTGCGGATGTGCGATGAAATGCTGTAATCGTCCGGACAAGAGATCGTTTCCTTCGGCGTAAAGCTGCCGATGAATTTCTGCCCGTGCACGATGGGAACGTGAACAAGATCGATGTTCGCGAACTTCGCCCAGTGGTAGTTGGCGTTCCAGTCTTCGCCCAGTTCAAGCGTGCGCCAGCCGGGAGTTTCGATTTCCGGCATGTCGGGTATGGGCGGGGCGGTTTCCGGAGTGTCCCCCAGGAACGTCCAGATCAACCCGTGCCGTTCCTCGGTCGGGTAGGAGTCGACCTTGGCGCCCGGCGGCATGTTAAAACCATCGTCCTGGGACGGGATGGAAGTGCAGAGGCCGTTACCGGCAAACCGCCAGCCATGCTGCGGGCATTGCAGAGTGCCGTCTTCAAGGCACTTGCCCTGGGCCAGGCTCACGCCCCTGTGGGGGCATACGTTGCTCAGGCAACGCGCCTTTCCGTCACCGTCCCGGAAGAGCACAAAGTCCCGGTTCAGCATTCGCACTTTCACCGGTTCGTCTTGCAGTTCGCTGCTGAACGACGCGACATACCAAAGATTGATGTACATGGTTGGAGCTCCCCTTGGTTCCGTTCCGCAGCTAAGGCGCCGAGGCAGCCATTCTCCTGACAATCAGCGCCCAGGCAATGACGACAAGGTTAGCCAGCATCATCATGACAAAAGGCGCGGTTGCGCCAATGCCGTCGAAAATCCGGCCGCCGACGAAGATCCATACGGCGATGCCGACGCCGCCGAATACACCCAGGAATCCGAGCACCGCGCCGCGGGAAGACTCGGGCGCCTGTTCTCCGGCCAGGGCATTGTTGGTCACCACGATGCTGATCTCGCCGGCGGCCAGAATGATCACGCCTGCGAAAGCAAGAAGCGAGAACGGATCTCCGACCACCCACAAGGCGCCGTATCCGATCGTGGCCAGAACAAAGGCGAGGACCATTACGCTGACCTTGTGGAACCTGTCGTTGAGGGAGCCCGCCACGAAAGCCCAGGCCACAACGGCAACCTGGTGAACGGCCAGCAACGTGCCCGCCCGCAGGGTCGCTTCTCCCATCGACATGCCGGCGTCCAGCGCGGAGCGCGCAACCCACAACGGAAGGAACATGCCGATGATGGCCAGGTCGCCGCGGCCGATGAACGCCGCTCCGTAGGTGAGGGCCAAAGTGCGGTTGCGCATCCCCAGTTTCAACGCCGTAACGGCGGCAGTGAGCGGGCCGGCCTCCGCGGGTTCGTCTCCCGCCGATTTCTTCTTGAGGCCGAGGCCCAGAACGATGGCCGAAAGAAAGCACAGGCCCGCCGTAATCCAGAATACCGCGCGGCCGGCTGCCGCTCCGTCGAACCCGGCGTTCTCCAGCATGGAGGGAAGTCGGGACATGACGACGGTCATGATCATCACGCCGATCCCGGCAATGACATTGAGGGCGCCGATCAGCTTGCCCCGGGACTCGCCACGGCTGTAGTCGACGGCCACGATCGTGAACATCACCAACGCCGTGGCGGTGCCGATTGCGAAGACGGCGCGAAAGAGCGTCAGTTGCGCTACGGAGTCCGCAAGCGGGTAAAGCAGATATCCGAGGCCCATCATGAAAAACCCGGCCGAGTAGAAGGCCCGGCGGCCCCATCGGTCGGACAGCCCGCCGATCAGGCACATCGTGACAATCGCCACGCCTTCGTGGACTGCGCCCAGGCGTCCCGTCACGGATCCGATTTCGGACGGGGGCAGTTCCAGGATGTTTATCAACAGATACGGCTGGATGAGATTGATGTAAACCAGGAGACTTAGGGTCGTCAGGCTGGCATACACGGCCGCCAACGCGTGCCGACGGGTCACGCCCCGGGCCAGGCGAATGGACCCGATCTTCATCATTCGACGCGCTGGTAGATCAGGCCAAGCGCGAGCGCGAACAGGCCGAACTGCGCGACGAGATACGCGGTTTCCATGACGATGAAGCCGCCCGCGTTCGGCACGTTCTGTTTCGCGACCAGGGCCAGAACATGCGACGTCCAGAAAAACAGCCCCATGAGACCTGCGTATTGAAAGGCTCGCACAAAGCCGGCACGGCCCGAACGAAATAGCGGATAGATCAATGCAAGGACCAGGCCCTGAATGACAATCGCCGCCAGGCCCGCGAGGACATTCGGCTCCCCCTCGAAATAGCCGAAGGCCTGATACTGCTCTTCGAAGAGTCCGAGGTGCCAACCCAATGCGAGCGGGAAAACGATAACGACATAGGCCGCCGCCGCCAGGAGCATTTTTTTCATCGCCTGGTCCTTAAAGACACTTTATGAAGCCTATTGAATCCGTTTGGCACTAGAATCTAGAATCAACTTTCCTGAAGGCGTTGTTCCGGAGGAGTGTTTTTCCGAAGGAACATTCCCGGGAGGGTTGATTTGCTCTGGTCAACAATCCTGATAGTAATCGCAAGCGCCATAGCGCTGGTCTTCCTTGCGAAAGTTTTTGGCTATCTGATCGAGCAGCGCAACCTGAAGCGCCAGCGCGAGCGCAACAGAGACCGCCTGAAGTTCTACAGAAGCCAGGAGTGGGAAGACTAGGAACGGCGAAAGTCAATTACTCCATGGCTTCGCACAACACTCTTGCTTGTATCCGTGTCCTGTTCGCAAAAGACGATCAGGTTCATCGAATCCTTGTGACGTGCGCTGGGTACCAATATTCCATCCGCGCCAAGGAAAGCGCTCGCTTCGGCGACTTGCTGAGACCGTGTGTACTCTCCATATCGCTTCACGTAGCTCAGGCGTCCAAGGGACGCGGAATCCAGACCCACGTCGGCCAACGCCTTAAAGTCGGGAAAGCGAATGACTGCGCTTAGAGAGACACTTAGTTCGAACAGCTCGTAATTGATGTCGAAGGGCGGAATCGGTTGCCCCTGGTAGAGGTGATACCGTCGTTCCGCAATCGCCGCAGCACGCGATTCCGACGTGTATAGGACATCGAACGTGCCATCGTCCCATCGTCCTCCAGAGCGCGAGCAGATTAACGGATCGCGGCCCTTCTTGACGGAACGCCAGACGATTCCCTCGTAGGGCTCCCGGACGACAGACTCCAGGGCGTCCAGCAATCGTTGGTCGCGAATCTGCGGATCCATACGCAAGTTGCCGGCCCGACGGCGCTTCAGATATAAGCGTCTGCGTCAAGACGATCGAGAATCGTAATGACTTCTTCCGTTCTTTTGTTTCTTATGAGATCGATCGCGCGCTTGCCCTCCAGTTGGGGATGAGGTGCGTAAAGCCACGCGCGGACTTGTTCCTGGCGGTAGTACTCGCCAAGTCGCATGATTACGTAGGCCAGGTCGGAAATAATGAGTTGCGTCGCCGGACGAGGTGATTTGTGACCATTCGCCCAGCGGGAAACTGTGGCCTTGGAGACCCCGGTAAAGTTCGCGATATCCGTTCCCCTGAGCCCGCCGGATTCCTTCATCTGGTCGAGAAACAGATTGACCGGTCTCGTGTATGCGGTATTCACGATGAGCGCTCTTTAACTCTTGTTGCGATTAAGTTGACCAAGTAGTTTCAGAAAGGATATCCAATGAAACCATAATGTCAACAACAGACTGCCGGCGTGAACCTTACCGAGCTTGCCCACGGTGGTCGGATAGTTAGAGTCCTTCGCCTAACTCGACCAATTCGTAATAGGTCTGCATGTACCCGTCGACCTGACCCTTGAGAAACACGTAGTCACCGTCGTTTGTGGTCCATACGTTGTAGATCGGGTGTTCTTCGGGCAGGCCCCCGACCGCCACGAATTGAAAGTGATGCGCCGTAAAGGAGCCTGCGCCTACCGTGATGTCCTCATCCCCGTGATAGATCACCGTAGGCCGGGCTGTCGCAATGGTCGGCCCTGTCGCACCGCGATGATCGGTCGATGACAAAAAATGTTCAAACGTCTGCGGTTCACCGGGTTTGGACAAATCCACAGCG
>CAYMQG010000018.1:0-31869 GCA_964392625.1 uncultured Gammaproteobacteria bacterium
GTAGGAGAACGCCGTCATCTCGAACTGGTCCTGGTCCATGTCCGGGATGCGCAGCAGCTTGCCCTGCTGCTCCATGGCCTGTGCATATTCTCTGAGGGAATTGAATACCGACATACTGGAATTCCTTGATGGGCTAAAGACTGCCCGCGGGTGGCGGAAGACCGGAGCCTAGTAGCGGTACCGGTCGGGCTTGAACGGACCGGTCTCCGGGATGCCGAGATACTCGGCCTGCTCCGGGGTAAGACGGCTGAGCGAGGCGCCCAGCTTGGGAAGATGCAGACGCGCGACTTTCTCGTCGAGGCGGCGCGGCAGCGTGTACACGCGGTTCTTGTAATCGCTGCCTGTAAGCAGCTCGATCTGCGCCAGGACCTGGTTGGTGAAGCTGGTCGACATGACGAAACTGGGATGACCGGTGGCGCAACTCAGGTTCACCAGCCGGCCTCCGGCAAGCAGGATCAGGCGCTTGCCGTCCGGAAAGATCACGTGATCCACCTGCGGCTTGATTTCCTCCCACTCGCAATCCTTCAGGCTGGCGACATCGATCTCCACGTCGAAATGGCCGATGTTGCAGAGTATGGCCTGGTCCTTCATGCGCGCCATGTGGTCGTAGGTAATGACGCCCTTGTTGCCGGTCGCGGTGACGAAGATGTCGGCCTGCCCGCAGGCCTCGTCCATCGTGACCACCGGATAGCCCTCCATCGCCGCCTGCAGCGCGCAGATGGGATCGATTTCGGTAATCCAGACCCGCGCGCCCAGGCCCTTGAGTGATTGGGCACAGCCTTTGCCCACATCACCGTAACCGCACACCACCGCAATCTTGCCCGCCACCATCACGTCGGTGGCCCGCTTGATGCCATCGACCAGCGATTCGCGGCAGCCGTACAGGTTGTCGAACTTGGACTTGGTCACCGAGGCGTTGACATCCATGGCCGGGCAACGCAGCGTGCCCTTCTCATGCATCCGGTAGAGCTGATGAACGCCCGTGGTGGTCTCCTCGCTGAGTCCCAGCAACTCGGCGGCGAGCTTCGGGTGCTCCTCGTGGACGATGCGGGTCAGGTCGCCGCCGTCGTCCAGCAGCAGGTTGGGGACCCAGCCGCCGGGGCCGTTTATGGTGCGGGCGATGCAGGCGATGTATTCCTCTTCCGTTTCGCCCTTCCAGGCGAACACCGGCACGCCCCGGCGCGCCATGGCGGCGGCGGCGTGGTCCTGGGTGGACAGCCGGTTGCACGACGACCAGCGCACCTCCGCGCCCAGTTCCAGCAGCGTTTCGATCAATACGGCGGTCTGCACCGTCATGTGCAGACAGCCGGCGATCCGCGCCCCCGCGAGCGGCTGCCTGTCGGCGTATTCCGCCCGCAGCGCCATCAGGCCGGGCATTTCGCTGCGGGCGATGGCAATCTCGCGCTCGCCGAAATCGGCCAGCGACAGGTCGGCGACCCGGTAGTCCTCGTGCAGGCGAGTCACGGCCGTGCGGGACATCAGGCGACCCTCGCCGCGCGGGCGTCGTCGGCAAGTTCCGCCGCGCGGCCGGTTTCCTCCCAACTGAAGCCGCAGTCCTCCCTGCCGAAATGGCCGAAGGCGGCGGCGGGGCGGTACGACATGCGTTTCAGGTCCAGGTCCCGGATAATGCCCTCGACCGAGAAATCGAAATGGGCCCGCACCAGCGCATTGAGGCGTTCGTCGCTGACCGTCGCGGTGCCGAAACTCTCGACATCGACCGCTACCGGCTCCGGCTCGCCGATCGCGTAACAGACCTGCACTTCGCAGCGCTCCGCCAGGCCGGCCGCGACGACGTTCTTGGCGGCGTGGCGCACCGCGTAGGCGGCGGAACGGTCCACCTTGGACGGGTCCTTGCCCGAGAACGCACCCCCACCGTGCCGGGCCATCCCGCCGTAGGTGTCGACAATGATCTTGCGCCCGGTCAGGCCGCAGTCCGCCTGCGGCCCGCCTTCGACAAACCGTCCGGCGGGATTGACCAGGTAGTTGATCGGGCCGGCCAGCCACTGGGGCCCCAGCACCGGCTTGACCAGCTGCTCGATGATCGCTTCCCTGAAGTCCGGCGGACAAACGCCGCGCGGGTAGTCGTCCGGCCAGACATCCGGGGCATGCTGGGTGGAAAGAACGACATCGGTGACGGCCACCGGCCTGTAGTCCTCATAGCGCACCGTCACCTGCGACTTGCCGTCGGGCCGCAGCCAGTCCAGTTCACCGGAGGCCCGCAATTCGGCATGCCTGAGCATGAGCCGATGCGCGAGGTCGATCGGCGCCGGCATGAGGGTGGGCGTTTCCCTGCAGGCGTAGCCGAACATCATTCCCTGGTCGCCGGCGCCCAGCGGCTTGCCCTCACCGGCGTTCACGCCCCTGCGGATATCGGGCGACTGCTTCCCGATCGCGTTCAGTACGCCGCAGGTCGAACCATCGAAGCCCAGTTCCGAGTTGTTGTAGCCGACGTCCGTGACCAGCTCGCGCACCAGCGCCTCGAGGTCCACCCAGGTCGACGTGGTGATCTCGCCGGCGACCAGCACGAAACCGGTCTTGACCAGCACCTCCGCCGCCACGCGCGCGTCCTCGTCCCGCGACAGGATGGCGTCCAGGACGGCGTCGGAAACCTGATCCGCCAGCTTGTCCGGATGGCCGTCGGAAACCGACTCGGAAGTAAAAACAGAGGTCTTGGGCATGCGCTCAACCGTACGCTGAAACAGCCGATCATTATATGCACAAGGCGCCTGTCGGGGCCTCTACGGAACCCGTTGCCCGGGCGGCCTCAGGGCCAGTGCGCGCCGGTATGCAAGGCGGCGGGAGCACCCCGCGATCATCGCCGCAAGCCGGGCCGCCTGGCGGGTCGGCAGTTCCTCCAGCAGGGGACGGAGCACCGCATCCAGCCCCTTCTCGTCCCTCTCCTGCGCTCCGCCGCCGGCCACGACCAGCGTCAACTCGCCCCTGGCGACGATCACGCCCGCACCGGCTGCCTCGCACAGTTCCGCCAGGCTGTCGCCGTACGCGCTCTCGTGGATCTTTGTCAACTCGCGAGCCAGAAACGCCTGGCGCTCGCCGCCGAATACTTCCTGCATGTCCTGAAGGGCCGCCGTCAACCGGTGCACGGCTTCGTAGAAGACCAGGGTCTCGGGAACCGCCTCGAGTTGCTTCAGCCGCGAGCGCCGCGCCGACCGCCTGGAGGGCAGGAATCCCTCGAAGTGAAAGCGGTCGGCGGGAAAGCCGGCCACCGACAGGGCCGCCACAGCGGCGCAGGGCCCGGGCAGCGGTGTGACCCGTACGCCCGACTGCCTTGCTTCGCGAACCAGCCGCATTCCCGGGTCGCTGATTCCGGGCGTGCCGGCGTCGCTCATCAGGGCCAGGTCCTCTCCGGACAGCAATCTTCCCAGCAGTTCGGGAATCCTGGAACGTTCGTTGTGGGCGTGCAGGGAAACCATCGGAACGCGTATGCCCAGGCTTTGCAGCAGCTTGCGGGTCCGGCGCGTGTCCTCCGCCGCCACGCCGGAAACACGCTCAAGAACCGCCTTCAGCCGCGTGCTAACATCGTCCAGGTTGCCAATCGGAGTGGCGGCGACAAACAAGGCCCCCGCTTCTTCAGGCGCGCCCGCCCCCTTTCCAACCGCCATATGATCACCTCCGTGCAGGACACCAGCCGCCCAGCCGGGCGTTCCGCGGCGTTTCCGCGAGCGCGCCGTGTCCGGTTCGCGGCGCTCGCAACCGTGGCGCTCGTCGCCATCGCCGCCTGCACTCCCGCGGATCGAATGAGGGCCTCCGGCGAGGAGCTGGCGGCCCTTGGCGAACAGGCGCGCACCCTGTCCACGGGAGGCGATCACGGCGCCGCCCGCCAAGTTTACCTTTCCATGGTTCGCCGGGCGCCTCCGCAGATGCGACAGCGATACCGGATCATGGCGGCGCGCGAAGCGGGCCGCGAGGGCCGCAACAGGCGGGCGCTCAGCGAACTTCAGGCAATCGACCCCGGCACGGAATGGATCGGGCTGTGGTCGCTCGCGGCTGCCGAGAGCGAACGGATGGTCAACGGGCCGGATGTGGCTTACGAGCGCCTGGCGGCTGTCGATCCCAACCGGTATCCGGACCTCGCCGGGGACTTGCTCCGGACCCGGTCGGAACTGCTCTTTGCCCTGCAGAGGCCGGCCCAGGCGTTGCAGGACCTGAAGCTGCTCGGCGCTGGCTTTGCCGCGGGGGACGTCGAGAGCGCCGGGTTCACCTGGTCGCTGCTGCGTGATTACCGTGCCCAGTTGACTACCGACGGCGTGGAAGGGGTTCCATTGGGTTGGATAGAACTCGCCTTGCTGACCAGCGACCTGGAGGTTGACCCGACCGAGGCCCGCGCGGCCCTGCAGGGATGGCGGGAAAGGTTTCCGCAGCATCCGGCCATCGATCTGCTGGGTGACACGATAACTCCCGAGATTTGCCGGTCCGCCACGCATCCTTCCCGCATTGCAATGCTGTTGCCGGGCACGGAGCGGTACGCCGCGGCCCGGCAGTCCCTGCGCGATGGATTCCTGGCCGCCCGTTACGCCCTGAAGTCATCCTGCGACGGTCCGGAGGTCGCGTTCTATGAAGTCGGCGATCCCCTCGATGCGGGGCGGGAATGGAAACGCGCGGTGGAGGAAGGAGCGGAAATCATCGTGGGGCCGCTGCTGCCGGGATCGGTCGAGAGCGTCGCGGAAATCGCCGGCGAACGTCCGACGCTGGCGCTGAACCGCCTGCGGGCCGGTTCTCCGCCACCCCGCTTCGAAGAGTTCGCCCTCGCGCCCGAGCACGAGAGCCGCCAGTCGGCGCGCCACGCCCTCGGTCGGGGGCTCAAGCGCGCGCTGGTGCTATACCCCGGCAACGAGTGGGGAAGGCGCATCTACCGCAGTTTCGCGCAGGAGTACGAGGATGGCGGCGGCGAGATCATTGCACGGGAGCAGTACAGCCTCGCGGCGGTGGACTATTCCGACCAGATCGGACGCCTGCTGAAGATCGGCGCGAGCAGCCGCCGACACCAGGAGTTGCAAAGGCGAATGGGCAGAAGGCTGAGCTTCGAGCCGCGCCGCCGCCAGGATGCGGACCTGGTCTTCGTGGTTGCGCGCGCGGCCCAGGGCCAATTGCTGGTCCCCCAGTTGCGCTACAACTATTCGGGCGATCTGCCGATCTACGCCATTCAGAACATTTTCGATCCCGAGCATCTCGACAACCGCGACCTGAACGGCGTGGAAATGCCTGCTCTGCCGGTGCTTGCGGACCGGCATGCGCAAGTGATGCATGGCGAGTTCTCTCCCGACTGGCTTGCCGCTTCGGGATTCAACATCTCACTCTTTGCGATGGGCTACGACAGCTTCAAGCTGGCGCTTTCGCTGTTTGACGGGCCGAACAGCCTGGGCAGGGGCATTCGCGGCCTCACGGGAACCGTCTCCCGCGCTCCGGACGGGCGGCTGCAACGCGAACTGGCATGGACGCGCGTCGAGGAAGGCAAGCTGACAGCCGCGCCGGCGACGCCATAGGCCGCGCCGGCGCCGGTCTGCGCAAGGGATCCGAGGCCGAAGAACTGGCCTGCGGATACCTTGAGGCCCGCGGCTTGAAACTGCTTGCCGCAAACTACCGCTGCCGCTACGGGGAACTTGACCTGATCATGCGCGATGGCGCCCAGCTGGTCGTGGTCGAGGTGCGCTCGCGGCGCAGCGACCGCCATGGCGCACCCGAGGCTTCCATCACCCACCGGAAAAGGCGCTCCCTGATGCGCGCGGCGCGATGCTTCATTCGCGACAATCCTCGATTCAACGGTATGATGCTTCGCTTTGACGTTGTGGGCGTTCTGACTGACGCGGCCCGCGCCAGGTTCCGCTGGATCCGCAACGCATTGCAATTTGACGGACGCTGATGCGGCAACAAAAGCTTGACCCGGCACTGGTCGAACGCGAGTTCGCCGAAAGCCTTGAGGTGAACGGGCGTTCGGCCGCCGTGCTGGCCGCCCCGATTGCCGACGCCGCCGCGCTGATGCTCGAATGTCTCGGCGGCGGCGGCAAGATCCTGAGCTGCGGCAATGGCGGTTCGGCGGCGGACGCCCAGCACTTCGCCTCGGAACTGCTGAACCGGTTCGAGACCGAACGCGCCGGTCTTCCCGCAATCGCCCTCACGACCGACAGCTCCACGCTCACTTCGATCGCAAACGACCGCAGCTTCGATGAGGTCTTTTCGCGCCAGGTAAGCGGTCTGGGCCGGCCCGGCGACGTTCTGCTTGCAATCAGCACCTCCGGCGCATCACCCAACGTCACGCGCGCGGTGCGCGCCGCTCACCGGGCGGGCATGCGTGTCGTGGCGCTGACCGGCCGTGACGGTGGGCCGGTATCAGAAAGCCTGGGAGATTCCGATATTGAACTGCGGGTGCCGCATGCCCGCACGGCGAGGATCCAGGAGATTCATCTTCTCGCCATCCATTGCCTTTGCAGACTGCTGGACGACGCGTGCGAGGCCAGTGGCCCTACTTGACCAGTCTGAGCTTCGGCGTGCCGCGAGGCGGCGGGGTCGGCGACGGGGCGGTCTGTTCCCCCAGCGCGGCGCCCAGCTGATCCGTCAGCACGACACCCTGGCCGGATTCCCGCGAAAAAATACAAAGCACCGCGTCCACCGGCACCGATACCCGGCGCGCGACGCCGGAGAAGCGCGCCTCGAAACTGAGTGTTTCGCCGCCCAGTTCGAGATTGCGCGTGGCCTGATAGCTGATATTGAGAACGATCCGCCCGTCCTTGATCCCTTCCCTGGGCACCGCAACATCCTGGCGGTCGGCGTTCACCACCACCTGCGGCGTGTCGCCGCGATCGGTAATCCACTCATGCACGGCGCGCAGCAGGTATGGCTTGAGTGAAAGAGTGCCCTCGCTCATGCCGTGTAAACCGGTGGCTTGAACCTGTCGGGGCGTGCGGCGCCGTCAGGCGGCCAGCGGGCGCATGTCCCGCTCCAGTTCCGACAGACCCTCCATGAAGGACGGGCGGCCGAAGACTCTCCGCATATAGCCGTACAGGGCCTCGGCGCGCGGGCCGGGATCGATGCCGTAGCTGCGCAAGCGCCAGAGCACGGGCGCCAGACTGCAGTCCACCAGCGAGAATTCGTCGCCCAGAAAATAGCGGTTGGATTCCACTGCCTCGGAAACTTCTATCATCGCCTCCCTGAGCTGCCGTCTCTCTCCTTCGCCGTCGCGTTTGTCCAGTTGTGCCGCCAGGTTGTAGAAGTCGTTCTCGATGCGATGCAGCGCCAGCCGGAAATGCGCCCGGCGCTTGGGATCGACCGGCATCAGCGGCGGCTGCGGAAAGCGTTCGTCGAGGTAATTGATGATGATCCGGGAGTGATAGACCGCCAGCTCCCGATCGACGAGCGTCGGCAGCGTGTTGTAAGGGTTCAGCAACTGAATATCCGGCGGAAGAGTGCCGTCTCGCACCTGGACAATTCGCACACCGATGTTCTTCTCCGCTACAACTATTCGAACCCGGTGACTATGAAGATTGATGGGACTTGAATACAGGATCATGGGCCGGATTATACGCGGCGGATAACCGCTCCCAGATCGTTCAATTTCTCCTCAATTCGCTCGTATCCGCGGTCCACGTGGTAGACACGGTGAATCACGGTTTCGCCTTCGGCGACCAGGGCGGCGAGCACCAGGCTGGCGGAAGCCCGCAGGTCGGTGGCCATTACCGGAGCGGCCTGCAACTTCCGGACACCGCGTATCAGAACCTCGCGTCCCAGGGGTTCGATGTCCGCACCCATGCGCTTGAGTTCCGCGACGTGCATGAACCTCTGCTCGAAGACGCTTTCGCGAACCAGCGCGTGTTCGCTGGCGATCGCGTTCAGGGCCGTGAACTGCGCCTGCATATCGGTGGGGAAGCCGGGCCAGGGTGCGGTAACCAGATTGACCGAATGCGGGCGGCGCCCCCCCATGTCCAGCTCCACGAAGCCCTCGCCCCGGCGGACCTTGGCGCCGGTGTTGCGGAGCGCCCCCACGACCTCGCCCAGCGCCAGTTCGCCACTGAACCGGGCGACGACGCGTCCCCCGGTCATGGCGCCGGCAACCAGGTAGGTGCCGGCCTCGATGCGGTCGGGGAGAATCGCGCGGCTGGCGCCATGCAGCCCCTTCACGCCCTTGACGGAGATCCGCGAACCGCCGGCCCCGGAAATCTTCGCGCCCATCGCATTGAGGCAGTCGGCCAGATCGCGCACCTCGGGCTCCCTGGCGGCGTTCTCGATGACCGTCTCGCCGTCCGCCAGCACCGCGGCCATGAGGATATTCTCGGTCCCGGTTACCGTGGGCAGGGGCAGATCGATACGGGCCCCCTTGAGCCCGCTGCAGCGTGCGGAAATATAGCCGCCCCGAATCTCCACTTCCGCCCCCATGCTGCGAAGGGCATCGACATGGATGTCCACCGGCCGGGCGCCGATGGCGCAGCCCCCGGGGAGTGATACGTCGGCCCGTCCGAAGCGCCCCAGCAAGGGACCCAGGACAAGAAGAGACGCGCGCATCGTTCGGACCAGTTCGTATGGCGCGGAAAACGACTCCGGGTCCTCAAGCGAAACGCTGGTCCGGCCGGGCGCCGATCCATTGACTTTGGCGCCCAGGATCCTGAGCAGGCCCAGCATGGTATGCACGTCGCGCAGATCGGGCAGGTTGGCCAGTCGCAGTGGCTCCGCGCTGAGCAGCGAGGCCGCCAGTATCGGCAAGGCCGCGTTCTTGGCGCCGGAAATGGGAACTTCGCCGTCCAGCGTTGCGCCGCCGGAGACAACAAATTTATCCACGCGGCGACTCTGGTTCTCGCCCCGGCAGCCCGGCCCACTCGCCCGGCGTGTAGGCCTCTATTGAAAGGGCATGAATTTCCCTGCCCACTCGCGAACCCAGCGCCTCGTACACGATCCGATGGCGCCCCAGAGGGCGCAGTCCCTCGAAGGCGTTGCTGACTACGGTGGCGCTGAAGTGCGTGTTATCCTCGCTCGCGACGCTGACTTCGCTGCCGGGCAGGTGCGCCGAAATCAGAGCGGAAATTTCCCCCGGTGTCATCGCCGGGATTTTACTTTCAATTCGAGCGCGCACACGTGAACACTCTGGTCTTATGGTTGCTGGCGGCCACGGCGGGCCTGGCGCTTCTGGCTTACGGCGCCCGCCTGTTCATCGACGGCGCCGCCGACGGGGCCAGGCGCCTGCGCGTTTCGCCCATGCTGGTGGGCGTGTTCCTGGCCGGCTTCGCAACCTCGATGCCCGAGGCCGTGGTGGCAGCGGTCGCCGCGTACAGGGACAGTCTGGAACTGGCGCTGGGTAACGCGGTCGGTTCCAACATCGCCAACATCGGCCTGGTGCTGGGCGCGGCCGTGCTCTTTATGGGCATGCGGCCCGAACGGGGCGCCGGGGGCATGGAGCTCGGGACAATGTCGGCAGTCACCGTGCTGGCCTGTCTGCTTGTTCTTGATCAGTATCTGTCGCAGGTGGACGCCATCGTGCTGCTGGCGGCGCTGCCGCTGGTGGCCTGGCTGCTGGTGCGAAATGCCGGCCGGCGGGGGACGGCGGAAGCCCCGGGCGACCCCGGGCAGGCAAGCGGGCGCAGCCTGCCGCGCAACGCCGCTTACGCCGTTCTGGGGCTGCTGCTGCTGCTGGTGGGCGCGGAACTGCTGGTACGCGCCGCGCAACGGGTGGCCGTGATCGCCGGAGTGGGAGAACTGGTGATCGGCGCGACGATAGTGGCCATCGGCACCAGCCTGCCGGAACTGGCCATCACGATCGCCGGCGCGATCAAGCGTGAGGCGGAGCTCGCGCTGGGCAACGTTATCGGTTCGAATATCTTCAACCTTCTGGTGGTCATCGGCGTGGCCGGGGCGATCGCTCCGTCCGGCTTTTCTCCGCAGTTGCTGAACCTGCACGTCCCGATGCTGCTGGGTTTTACGTTCTGGTTTGTCGCTCTCGCCGCACTGTGCCGGCGACGGGGCCGCCTTGGACCAGCCTGGAGCGCCAGCCTGCTGGTTCCCTTTGCGCTGTATCTGGTCGTGGTGATAGCGTTGGCCCATGCCTGAGAAGAAACGGTTCATCGAGGAGGCGCGCCGGGTCCTGAGAATGGAAGCCAGGGCCGTGGCGGACCTCGAAGAGCGCCTGGGCAAGGATTTCGACGCTGCCTGCGCGCTATGCCTGAAGACCGGGGGCCGCGTAGTGGTTACCGGCATGGGGAAATCAGGCCATATCGCCGGCAAGATCGCGGCTACCCTGGCGAGCACCGGCACCCCGGCGTTCTTCATGCATACGGGCGAAGCGGGTCACGGCGACCTGGGCATGATCACGCCCGAGGACGTTGTGATCGCGCTTTCCAACTCCGGCGAAACCGAGGAGATCGTCCGCCTGCTGCCGATGCTCAGGAACGCGGGTGTTCCTCTGATCGCAATGACCGGTCAGGAAAAGTCGACGCTGGCCCGTCACGCTACGGCGGTCCTCGACGCGCGGGTGCGCGAAGAAGCCTGCCCGCTCAACCTCGCGCCCACCTCCAGCACTACCGCGATGCTGGCGCTCGGCGACGCACTGGCGGTTGCCCTGCTCAAGGCGCGCGGCTTTACTCCCGAGGAATTCGCCCGCACCCATCCGGGCGGGCGGCTGGGGCGGCGGCTTCTGGTGCGTGTTTCGGACGTGATGCGCACCGGCGCCGACATCCCGCAGGTGGCCCCGACCGCAACGCTGGCCGAAGGGCTTCTGGAAGTGAGCCGCAAGGGCCTGGGAATGACCGCGATTACCGACGACGGCGGGCGTCCCCTGGGGGTGTTCACGGACGGCGACCTGCGCCGCGCCATGGACCGCGAGGTCGATCTGAAGAAGACCCGCATGGCCGAGGTCATGACCGGGGGAGGTCGGTCGGTGGCGCCGGACCTGCTGGCTTCGGCAGCGGTGACCGAAATGAAACAGCGCAGGATCACCGCGCTGCTGGTCGTGGCCGACGGTTTCCTCGTCGGCGCGTTCAACATTCACGACCTGATGCGGGCCGGCGTGGTTTAGCGCCGTGCGCAAGCCGATTCCGCTGCGCGAGCGGGCAGCCGCCATACGCCTGCTGGCGCTGGATGCCGACGGGGTGCTGACCGACGGACGAATCTGCATTGCGGATGCGAGCGGGAGCGAATGGGCGATGGGATTCTCGGTCAGGGACGGGCATGGCATCCGCCTCCTGATCCGGGCCGGCCTGGAAGTCGCGGTGATCTCCGGCAGGGACAGCTACGGCTTGCGTTTGCGCCTCGGTGAACTGGGCATCCGGCGTTCGGCCCTTCGCTGCAGGGACAAGCGGGCGGCCCTTACGGACATGCTCGCGGAACTCGACCTTGAGCCCCGCCAGTCCGCCTTCGTCGGCGACGACGCGCCCGATCTGCCGGCCATGAGGCACGCGGGGCTGGCCATCGCGGTGGCGGACGCCCACCCGGACGTGCGGGCCGCGGCGGACTGGGTAACGGCGCTGCCGGGAGGTCATGGGGCCGTTCGCGAAGTATGCGACTTCGTGCTGGCGGCGCAATCATGAGCCGGCTGCGCCGCCATGTTCCGGCGCTGCTGCTGCTGGGCCTGGCCCTCGCGAGCCTGCTGCTCGCCTTGCGGACCGAGTCCGTTTCCGGGCCGGAACAGGCAAGTCTTGCCGGGAACTATTTCTTTCGCGACGCAAGGATGACGCTGGCCGGAGAAGACGGCCGGGCGGCGCTTGTCGTGACCTCAGGGTCCGCCACCCGGTCCCTGACGGGCTCCAGGCTGAAGCTGGAACCCGTATCGATCCGCCGGAGCGGCCCCCAGGCGTGGGCGCTGGCGGCCGATTCCGCCGAAATGCCGGGCGGAAATACCGACATTGTTGCGCAAGGCAGTCTTCGCATGACTTTCGGTCCTTCCGGCGACTGGGCGGCGACGGCCCGGCGCGCCACGATCCCGCCCAACGGCGCGCGCATCACGCTCACCGGAAACGTGCATGTGCACAAACCCGAGGGAGGAGTGGGCGGATCGGCCATCTTCGGTGAACACATCATCCTGGAACCGAGCGGCATGACGGCCCGGACCGACCGGCCGGTCCGGCTGCGGATCGGTGATTTCGAATTCGAGGCGAACGGCCTGGACGCGCAAATCGGCGAGCAGGTCATTACACTTGAGTCCGATGTACGTTCGATCGGCAATCCCTGACGCGCTTCGCGTGATCGTTCTGTCGGCGGTCCTGCTGCCGGCCGCCGCGCATTCCCAGGACGCTTCCGGCGAACCGGAATCCAAGCTTCAGATCGACGCGGGCGCCGGGCGCTACGACGCCGCCACCGGCCGCATGACCCTCACGCGCGTCCAGATCAAGGAGGGGGGCTACGAAATAGTCGCCGATCAGGCCGACAGCGACTCCTTCGACCTGAGCGATGCGACCTGGAACTTCCTGGGCAATGTGCGCTTTCGCGCGCTGACGGCGAGCCTGACCTGCGATTCCGCGGAACTCCGTTTCGAGGACGACCGGCTCAAGAGCGCCACCATTCGCGGGGACCCGGTGCGCATGCGCAACGAAGGAGACGTGCTGATCCAAGGCAACGCCGCGACGGTGGAATACGACGCGGAATCGCAACTGGTCCGCTTCGTGGGCGCAGCGACCCTTGAAACCAGCGCCAGCCGGGTCAGCGGCCGATCGATTACCTACGATCTTCGCAACGAGAGCGTGACGGTCCATCCTCCGGAGGGAGAACCCGTCCTGTTCACATTCGACTTCTTCACTTCCGACGAGGATGAAGAGCCCTAGTGTCGCGTAAGGCACTCAGCGCCGAAAGCATCTCGAAGCGCTTCGGCGAACGCCACGCCGTCCGCGAGGCGTCCTTCGAAGTCCGGGGCGGCGAAGTCGTGGGGCTGCTCGGCCCCAACGGCGCCGGTAAGACCACGGCCTTTTACGTCGTCGCGGGACTCTTGAGCTGCGACGCCGGCTGCGTGCGGCTGGACGGGGTCGACGTCACGGGATTCCCCGTTCATCGCCGCGCTCTTCTCGGCCTCGGCTACCTGCCCCAGGAAGCTTCCGTTTTCCGAAAGCTGTCCGTGGAGCAGAACATACTCGCCATCCTCGAATTGCGGTCCGACCTGAACGGGGCCGCCCGGAGCGATGAACTGAATCGCCTGCTCGACGATTTCCAGCTTCACGACGTCCGCAAATCGGCGGGCATCAGCCTTTCCGGCGGGGAACGCCGCAGGGTGGAAATCGCCCGGACGCTGGCGAGGTCACCCCGGTACGTATTGCTGGACGAACCGTTCGCCGGAATCGACCCCATATCGGTGAACGAAATCCAGGGGATCATCGCCCAACTGGCCCGGCGCGGCATCGGCGTGCTGATTACCGACCACAACGTGCGCGAGACGCTCGGGATCTGTGGCCGGGGATATATCCTGCACGAGGGCGTGGTGATCGCATCCGGCACGCCGGAGACACTGCTCGAAGACCCGAAGGTGCGTTCCGTTTATCTCGGCGAGTCCTTTCGCCTGTAGCGCCGGCCTTTTCCCGATTCAGGCGCCGACCCCCGCGGCGCCGTGGCAACGCTTGTACTTCTTGCCCGAACCGCATGGGCAGGGCTCGTTGCGGCCGACCCTGGGCCGGGCCCGGCGATAGGTTTGCACCGGGGCCGCCGCGCGCGGCGGCCTGCGGGGTTTCGCACGCGTTTCCCGGGCCGGCTGGCCTGCCGCGGCGCCGGTTGCCGGAGTGGCCAGCGCCGAAGCTGCATCGTGCTGCAGTTTGAGTTTCCTGCCCGGCGCGGGGGCTTGCGCAAGAGGCTTCTCCGCGGCGGAGAATTGCGCCCGGCACAGCGTCACCGTGACCTGCCTGGCCACCATGCCGAGCATTTCGGTGAACATCTCGAAGGCTTCGCGCTTGTACTCCTGTTTTGGATTCCTTTGCGCATAGCCGCGCAGATGGATTCCCTGGCGCAGGTAGTCCATCGCCGCCAGGTGTTCCTTCCAGTGATGGTCCAGTTGCTGAAGCAGGATCACGCGTTCGATGTGGCGCATGACGTCGGGCGCGACGGACGCGGTCTTCTCCCTGTAGAGCCGGTCCAGTTCGGCGGTGACCCGCTCGCCCACCGCGTCCGGCGACAGTTCGGGGCTGGCCCGGAGCCATTCGGTGACCGGCGCATCGGCGCCCAGCTCGAGCGACAGGGCCTTTTCCAGCGAGGCAGGGTCCCAGTCCTCGTCGGCGACGTCCTCGGGCATATGTTGCGCCGCCAGGTCCCGCACCATCTCGTCACGCATGCCCGCGACGATGTCGCTGACATCGCCCGTGCCCAGCAGCTCGTCGCGCCGGTCGTACACGACGCGGCGCTGATCGTTGGCGACGTCGTCGTATTCCAGCAACTGCTTGCGGACGTCGAAATTATGCGCCTCGACCTTGCGCTGGGCGCGCTCGATCTGGCGCGAAAGGAGCTTGCTCTCGATCGCCTCGCCCTCGCGCATGCCGACCGACGAGAGCATTCCCTGGGTGCGTTTCGGGTCGCCGAAAATCCGCATCAGGCTGTCCTCCAGCGAGATGTAGAAACGCGATGCCCCGGGATCACCCTGGCGGCCGGAACGCCCCCGCAGCTGATTGTCTATGCGCCTGGATTCGTGGCGTTCGGTTCCCACGATGCGCAGACCGCCGGCTTCGATCACTCGCCGGTTGCGCCCCTTCCAGTCTTCCCTGAGGGCCCCCTTCTCGCTATCCGGGGCTTCGTCGCCCAGTCCCTTCAATTCGGCTTCGAGGTTCCCGCCCAGAACGATGTCGGTCCCGCGGCCCGCCATGTTGGTGGCGATCGTCACCACGCCCGGGCGGCCGGCTTCGGCGATGATCTGCGCCTCTTTGGCGTGGTGCTTGGCGTTCAGCACCTGGTGGGGAATCCGCACGCCCTTCAGCATGCCGGACAGCAGTTCCGAAGTCTCGATCGAGGCGGTTCCGACCAGTACGGGCTGACCCCGATCCCTGCTTTCCTGTATGTCCTCGACCACCGCGTCGAATTTGTCACTGGAGGTAAGAAAGACCAGGTCCGGATCGTCGCGGCGGATCATTTTCATGTGGGTCGGAACGACCACGACTTCCAGGCCGTAGATCTGCTGGAATTCATACGCTTCCGTGTCGGCGGTGCCGGTCATGCCGGACAGCTTTTCGTACATCCGGAAGTAGTTCTGAAACGTAATCGACGCCACGGTGCGGTTTTCCTGGCGCACGGCCACCTTCTCCTTGGCTTCGACGGCCTGATGCAGCCCGTCGGACCAGCGCCTGCCCGGCATGGTGCGGCCGGTAAACTCGTCCACGATGATCACTTCGCCGTCGCGGACGATGTATTCCACGTCGCGCTTGAAGAGGTGGCGGGCCCTGAGCGCGGCGGTAAGGTGGTGCATGAGGCGCACGTTGGCCGCGTCGTACAGGCTTGCGCCGGCCTCGATCAACCCGGCCTGGGCGAGCAGCGTCTCGACGCGTTCGTGGCCCTCGTCGGTCAGGTACGCCTGCTTGGCCTTTTCATCGAGCGTGAAGTCTCCCGGCCCGTCCTCCTGCTCCCGCTTGCGCAGGCGCGGCACGACCAGATTCATGCGCCGGTAGAGTTCGGTGCTTTCCTCGGCAGGGCCCGAGATGATCAGCGGGGTGCGGGCCTCGTCGATCAGGATGGAATCGACCTCGTCGACAATGGCGTACGTCAGACCCCGCTGCGCCTGGTCCTCGTTGCTCAGGGCCAGGTTGTCGCGCAGATAATCGAACCCGAATTCATTGTTGGTGCCGTAACACACGTCGCAGCGGTAGGCCTGGCGCTTTTCCTCGGGCGTTTGCTGGCTGACGACCACGCCCACCGTGCATCTCAGGAAACGGTAAACGGGGCCCATCCACTCGGCGTCGCGCTGCGCCAGATAGTCGTTCACGGTGACGATGTGCACGCTCTCGCCGCCCAGGGAATTGAGAAAGGCCGGCAGCGTCGCGACCAGCGTCTTGCCCTCGCCGGTGCGCATCTCGGCGATCTTCCCTTCGTGCAGGGCAATGCCGCCCATCAACTGCACGTCGAAGTGCCGCAGGCCCAGGGTCCGCACGCTCGCCTCCCGCACCAGGGCATATGCTTCCGGCAGCAGCTCCTCCGTGCCCTGTCCATCGCGGGCGCGGCGGCGCAGGGCCGAGGCGCGTTCTCTCAGTTTTGCGTCCGACGACTTCCGGAGTTCCGGCTCCAGCGCGTTGATGCGCCGGGCGACTTTCTCGTACCGGGACAGCAACCGCTGGTTGCGGCTGCCCATGACCCATTGCAGCGGATTCACTGACTGATGCGCGCGTCAGGGAGCTCTGCGGAAGGTATCAATCGGGTTCACGGAAACGCCGTTGCGCAGGACTTCAAAGTGCAGGCTGCTGCCGGTCACCCGCCCGCTGCGGCCCATACGGGCGATTTCCTGGCCTCGCTGCACATAATCGCCCACCGCCACGAGATTGAGAGAGTTGTGCGCATAGCGGGTGACGTAGCCGCCGGCGTGACTGATTTCCACCAATTCCCCGTAACTGCTTCTGCGGCCTGACCAGGTGACGATACCCGAAGCCACGGCGTATATCGGGTCGTCCATGGCGCCGTCGATATCCACGCCGTCATGCCACTGCCGCTTACCGGAGAACGGATCCCTGCGAAAGCCGCGATGCGAGGTGATGCGGCGCGAATCCACCGGCCAGCCCGAAGGCGCATACATGGAATCCGCGCCTTCCCGGGTCAGTGCGTCGGCCACGTCCTGCAACTCCTTGAACCGCTGGTTCATCCGGGCCGTCAGGAGATTGAGTTCGGCGATCAGATCCACCCTTTCGCCGGCGACCGCCCCGCCATAGTCCAGTGCGGGGCCGGGGATGTCGGCGCTCACCGGCGTGAACGGCGCTTCGCCGCCCATTTCCTCAAGCGACGTCTGCCAGGTTTCCATCTGCACCAGCGCCGCTTTCATTTCCTCGACCCGAGCCGCCATCACGGCGATCCGGCGCTCCGCATTCGCGCGGGCTTCTTCGAATTCTTCGTTCTGCGCCACCAGGACGGTCTGCAGCTTGTCCAGACGGGCAACCACGGAAGGCATCGCCCGGTCCTGCAACAGGCTCCCGGCGAGATAGCTTCCGGCCGAAGCGGCAACCAGGGCGAAGGCCCAGATCACGTTACGGTGAAGCAACAGGTTTCGGATATTCAAGCTCATGGCAATATCGCAAGGCAGGGATTTTACGACATGCGCCCCTTTCGAACGCCGCCGCGCACGAGCCGTCCGGAAACTCCGGCGGACGCGCTCGGCGATCTGGCGGAGCAGGCCCGCGACCAGGTGGCGCTGGCCGACCTGCTGCGCGAATCGCTGCAACCCGGCCTGCGCGAAGGCTTCGCCGGCAGCGACCTCGATCCGGGGGGAACACTGACGATATTCGCCGTCGCCCCCGAATGGGCCGCCCGCCTCAGATTCGAGGCCGATAAACTGGAACAGACCGCAGTCAGCGGCGGCTGGACGGTCAGGCGCGTGCGCATCAGCTTAGCCTTGTAATACGGTCGAATTGCCCGCCCATCCCCGGCCGTGGCAAAGAACCGGCGTCCCGCGCGACGCTCCTGACGTCCTCCCAGGCGGAAGCACGCCGCATCAGTTCCGTCATCAGGCGCGCGTTGAGGGTGTGTCCCGACCCGAAGCACCGGTACTTGCCGATCAAGGGCCGGCCGAGCAGCGACAGATCGCCCACCGCGTCCAGCAGCTTGTGCCGGATCGGCTCATTTGCGTAGCGCAGGCCGCCCTCGTTTACGACACGGTAATCGTCGAATACGACGGCATTGTGCAGACCCCCGCCCAACGCCAGGCCTTGCCGGCGCATGGTCGCCACTTCGTGCAGGAAACCGAAGGTGCGGGCACGGCTTATCTGTTCGATGTAACCGCCGGCCGAAAACTCGAACTCGTGAGATTGACCGCCGCGGGCGAATGCGGGATGGGCAAAATCGCCCCGATAGGAAAGAGTGAAGCCCTCGCCTGGCAGCAGCGCCGCCCAATGCCGCTCCTGCTCCACCCGGACCTCCTCGAGCACCCGGATATAACTCCTGGGCGTCTCCTGCTCCTCCACGCCCGCTTCTTCCACGAGCAGGACGAACGCCGAAGCGCTGCCGTCCAGCGCCGGCACCTCGGGACCGTCCAGATCGACCCAGGCGTTGTCGATACCGGTTCCTGCCAGGGCCGACAGCAGATGCTCCACCGTCGCCACCCGAGCGTTGCCGCTCCCCAGCGTCGTTCCAAGCCGGGTATCGACGATGAAGTCGTGGCGCGCCGGAATGTCCGGCGCATCCGCAATGTCCGCGCGCCGAAACACCACTCCGTTGTTGGGAGCGGCGGGTCGTAACGTCATTTGCGCCTTCCGGCCGCTGTGCAGGCCTATGCCGCAAACCGTGACAGTGCCGCGCAGGGTTCGTTGCCGGACAAGCGCTTGCCGGATGGAATCACCCATAAGCTACCGAATTATCAGCATTTTTGAGAATAATGCAAGCTTGCGAAAGGGGCATTGCCCCCTCCGCAAGCCGTGGTCGCGCCAACGGAACGATCCGGCCCTAGAACTCGTAGCGGACGCTCACTCCGTATTCGCGCGGACTGCCGAGAAACGCGTTGAAGGTCTGCGTCGATCCCGGTCCCGTGCCGCTGCCCTGCAACGGTGCGTCGAAGGCCGTGATGAAATACTCCTCGTCCAGCAGGTTCCGCGCCCAAAGATCGATGGACCAGCGCGGCGAACCCGGACGGGTCAGCATCAGCCTGGCGTTGACCACCGTGAACGCATCCTGCTGCTTTTCGATGTCCAGATCGGAGCCCGTGTTGTGCTCGCTGGTATAGCGGGCATCCACGTGAAAGGCGCCCTCAAGCGCGCCTATGGGGAAGCGCATGGTGGCGCCGGCCACGCCGGTCCACTCCGGGGCGTGCGTCATCTGTTGCCCGGACCGCACCCCGTATTCGGGCCCCTCGCCGTACTTGACGTCGGCGTAGGTAACGCCGCCGTATATTTCAACGCCGCCGATAACGACGCCCCGCGCCTCGACCTCGACGCCCTGGCTGATCACTTCCGGAATGTTCAGGGCCTCAAAGGCCAGGCCGGTAAAGGTCGTCAACTGGAAACCGTCGAACTTCTCGTAGAAGAGGTTGACGTCCATCGTGGCGCGCCGGTTCTCGAACTCGAACTTGGCGCCCACGTCGAAGGCGTCGACGGTCTCCGGCTGGAAAGCCCACTCATGCACGCCCGGCACGTTGGCGGTCCCTGTCGTCAGCAGGGTCAGGATCGGACTGATCAGGCCCGTGCGGTCCATGTTGAAGCCGCCGGCCTTGTAGCCCCGCGCGTAGCCGCCGTATACGAGGTAGTCGCCCACTTGGCGGGACAGCCGCACCGTGCCGGAGATTTCGCTCTCGTCCCGCGAACCGGAATAGCGTCCGTCGAGGCTCGGGTCCACGAACGGGATGCAGGCGAAAGCCGTCATTGTTCCGATCGCGCCAGCCAGGTCCGGATCGGTCAATGCCGCTTGGCCCCCCTGAGCCGTTTGCGCGGCGCCGGCAACGGCTGCCTGAGCGCCGGCCTTGACCTGCGCCGCCCCCTGGGTGATCTGCGCCTGCAGCGCCGGGTTCGGAATCGCCTGCGTCGCCTGCTGAACGAAGCCGTCAAGTTGCTGTACGTACTGGCTTACGCCGCCGGCATAGGCCTGCAAGCCGCCCAGATAAGCCTGCATCGACTGAAGATACCTGAGCACGCGCGCGCCGAACGGCCGGCAAACCTGGTCGCTCGATTTCAGGTCGGCGTCGATCGATTTGCTCTCCGAGGTGTAGCGCAGGCCCACGGTCAATTCGAAGTCGTTGGCCAAGGCAATGCTGTTGTGCGTGAACAGCGCCCAGCTTTCGGAGTTCTGCTCGAAATCGTCTCGGGAGCCATTGCCGTAAAAGGTGCCCCCGGAGTATTGCTCGTAGCCGGCCCAGGGATGAAACGGAAAGGCCGGGAACGACGGCAGCGCGGCAGTCAGCTGCGGGACCGCAAAACCCGGCGGAAGGAAGGGCGAAAGGCCTGCGGCGAAGCCCGCGGCGCCAACGGCGAGTTGCCGGGCGCCCCCTTCCAGCGCGGCCGCCCCCGCACCCAGTGGCGCCAGGGCGCCACCCACTCCGGCCGCGGTCGCGCCGCCGATCGCATTGGCGTAGGGAGAATAGCCGACGCCGAACTCGAGTACGTCGGTGTAGTCCAGATCCTCATTGGCGTAGAAGGCGCCCACCAGCCAGTCCACCGGGCCCGCCTCGCCGTTGATGCGAATCTCCTGGGTAAAGGTCTCGAAACCCGTTGCGGATTCGCCGTGGGGACGCTCTCCGATATCGACGACGGAGAAATCGATGTCCATTCCGCGCTCCGTCTGCCAGTCCCGGATGGCGGTGATGCTGGTGACCCGACCCAGGCCGGTGGTGGTGTTGATCTCCACCGAAACGCCGGTTTCGTCCATGCCCTGGTAGTAGCCGGAGCCGGAGCTGACCGTGGCCTTCCGGTCATACGGATCGAACGCGATGCCGACGATGCCGGGATTGCGGGTCTGCGCCACCGAGATGCCCTGAATAATGGCCGCTGTGGGTCCCCGCACCAGTCCCGTCGCGGCGCAGCACTGCTCGTCGCGGCTGGTGTGATCCGCAATCAGACGAACGGTCGTGTCCGGATTGGGCTCGTAGACCAATTGCCCGCGCACGAACAGCCGATTGCGATCATTGAAGGTCCGGTCGTAGTTGGGGTCGTCCAGGAATCCGTCGCGCTTGTGCCAGACGCTGTCAAGCCGCAACGAAATTCCGCTGGCGGCATCGCCCCCGCTGGCGCCGGCCTCGATCCGGGTCGAATCGTAGGATCCGACGCTGATATCGCCGTATCCCGAAGGTTCGGTATCGGGACCGGCCGTTATGATGCTCACCACGCCGGCCGATGCGTTTCGCCCGAACAGCGTGCCCTGCGGGCCGCGCAGGATTTCCACCCGTTCAATCGCCCCCAACTCGTTGTATCCGACGCCGGCCCGGTTACGGTAGACGCCGTCCACGTACAGGCCCACGGCCGGCTCGAAACCGGGATTGTCGCTGTTGGTGCCGATGCCCCGGATCCGCGCCGTGGCGCCCACCGTTTCCGCCTGTCCGGCGCCAAGGTGAAGGCTCGGCGCGATACGCATCAGGTGTCCTATGTCCGTCACCCCGCTCAACTCGAGTTGTTCGGCGCCATAAGCGGAAACCGCGAGCGGGACCTCCATGATGGACCGCTCCCGGCGCGTGGCCGTGACAATGATTTCCTCGAGAACCCGCCCGTAAGCGCCCTCGGACTGAGCGTCTTCCTGCTGTGCGGCGAGCGGGGCCGAAACCAGCAAACAGAACATCAAGAAACAGGTGCGCATAACCCCCCCTTTTCGCCAGCGCGCATGGCGAAATACAGATCGATACCTGTGGCCATCTTATACCGGCCCGACGGCGCCGGGACGCCCCAGACCATATCAGTCCACTTGCTTGCGCAGGTGGGTGGGCACCGGATTGAAGAGGTCGCTGCCGCGGGATCCGACGCCAGAAGGCGCGCGCATGACCGCCGGCCGCTCAAGGCCCTCGTAGCTGGGCTGCGGCGACAGTCCCAGTATGCTGGGCCGCGGCTCGCGGGAACGGAAGCCCTCCTGCTGATTTCCGTACGTGCCGGTCGCTCGCGGGGCCGCCCTGACGCCGCCGCGCGCGGGCTCCCTTCGTTCCTCGCCGGATGCGCTCAGGCCGGTGGCGACCAGAGTGACCCGCACCGCCCCCTTCATGGAATCGTTCACCACCTCACCGAACTTGACCATGCCCTCGCGCGCCAGCATGTTCTGAAGCGAGTCGCCCAGCGACTTGAATTCGCGCATCCCAAGGTCATTGCCGTGGGTGATGTTCACCAGAAGTCCGCGGGCATCGCGAACGTCCACGCCCTGGAGCAACGGGCTTTGCATCGCTTGCTCAAGCGCCTCGCGCGCCCGGTCCTTTCCCGTCGCCTCGCCGGCCCCGATCACTACCCGGCCGGGCTCCCGCATCACCTTGCGAACGTCGGCGAGATCGACGTTGATCCGGCCCGGGCAGGTCAGCAATTCGGCGATGCCGCGCACGGCGTTGCGCAATACCTTGTTGGACTCGCTGAAGGCCTCTTCCATCGTTACGTCGCCTTCGCCCTGGTCGCAGAAATATTCGAACAGCTTTTCGTTCGGAACGGTAATCAGCGAATGGGCGTGTTCCTGAAGCTCCCCGATACCTTCATCGGCAATCTGCGTCCTGGCGGGGCCCTCGAACTCGAACGGCGTCGTCACCACCCCGACGACCAGGAGGTTGCACTCCCGGCCCAGGCGCGCGAGCTCCGGGGCGGCGCCGGTTCCGGTCCCGCCGCCCATCCCCGCGGCCAGGAAAACCATGTCGGCGCCGTCCATCACCGCCTTCAGACGATCCTCGTCTTCCAGCGCGGCCTCACGGCCCTTGCCGGGATCCGAGCCCGCGCCCATCCCCTGGGTCACCGCACGCCCTATCGTGAGCTTGACCTCGGCGCCGGAGTTGGACAAAGCCTGTTCGTCGGTGTTGACAGCCACAAACTGCACGTTGCGGACGTTGGACTTGACCATCTCGTTGACGGCGTTGCCGCCGGCCCCGCCCACGCCCACGACCTTCAGCCGGGGCGTCGATCCCGGTTCGGACTTCACCAGCCTTATGTTCATGTCTTTTGCCTCCATTGTTGTGCTCCTTAGCACTTGCTAGCGATAAACGATGGTCAGAATTGACCGCTAATCCACCTGAACGCCGAGCGCAGGCCGCCCTTTCGGGACCTGGACCCCGCGGCCGCGCCTTCGTCGCGCGGCTTGAGCGTGTACAGCAGCAGGCCGACGCCGGTGGCGTGGGCCGGATTGCTTACGACTTCCTTCATGCCCCCGGCCCGCTGCGCGTAACCCAGCCGGACCGGCACGTTCAAAACTTCCTCGGCCAGTTCCACGGCGCCCGGCATTGCCGACGTGCCGCCCGTGAGCACCACGCCCGCCGCCGCGCTTTCGAGATAACCGCCACGGTGCAGCACGTTGTGAACCAACTGGAAGAGCTCCTCGTAGCGCGGCTCCACAACCCGCGCCAGGGCCTGCCTGGACAGCTTGCGGGGCGGCCGGTCGCCGACGCTGACCACTTCGATTTCCTCGTCTTCCTCGACCATCTGGGATAGTGCGCAGCCGTAGCGGATCTTGAGCTGCTCGGCAGCCTGGGTCGGTGTTCTGAGGGATTGGGCAATGTCGTAGGTCACCTGGTCGCCGGCGATGGGAATGACGTGGGTGAAGCGGATCGAGCCGCCTTCGAAAACGGCGATGTCGGTGGTGCCCGCGCCGATATCCAGCACGCAGCAGCCGAGCTGCATTTCGTCTTCGGTGAGGATGGCGGTGCCGGAGGCGAGGTGTTCGAGCACGATGCGCTCCGAGCGCAGATCGCAGCGGCGAACGCATTTCTCGATGTTCTGCGCGGCGCTCTCCCCGACGGTAATGATGTGAACATGCGCCTCCAGGCGCACGCCCGACATGGCGATGGGATCGAAGATGCCGTCCTGGTCGTCAACTACGTAATCCCGCGGCAATACGTGCAGCACGCGCTTGTCCGACGGCACAACCACCGCGCGGGCCGCCTCGATTACGCGAGCGACGTCCGAATCGGAGACTTCGTCGCCGCGCACCGCGACAATTCCGTGGGACGTAAGGCTTTGAACGTGGTCCCCGGAAATGCCCACGATCACTTCGCCGATCTGCACTCCGGACATCAACTCCGCTTCACCGACGGCCTGGTCGATCGAGCGCACCGTTGCTTCGATGTTAACGACCGAGCCGCGCTTCATCCCCTGCGACGGGCTTGAGCCGAAACCCAGAATTTCCAGTTCCCCGGATTCTCCATCGACCGCGGCTACGATGGCCGCCACCTTGGAGGTGCCTATGTCCAGCGCGGTCACGATTTCCTTGTCGCGTTTGCGTATCATGGCGATCTTCCTCCTTGCTTGCGCGCGGCATTCGCGAGGTTTCCCCGAGCCACGGCGAACCCGTTCGGATAACGCAGGTCCAGATAGGCGATCTCGGCCCTCCGTTCCCCGGCCAGCGCATCCAGTGCGAACAGGGCCCGCTCAAGCCTGAGATCGATGGAATCGGCGCCCAGCCGGAGTTGCGGCCCGTCCCGCAAGTCAAGGCTCCAGGCGCCACGCCGGTCCAGGCGCAGTTCGTCCAGCGCCAGCGAGCGGTCGCCGAGCCGCACGGAAAACGCCCGGTAGCGATCCAGCATCTCTTTTTCGGTCCCCTCTGGACCCTGCAGCAGCGGCAGGGTCCGGTTGATCGGACCACCGGGATCGAACGCCTCGCCGGACTCGTCGAGCAGCGCATCCCGTCCCCATCGCGCAACGGGCCTGCGCTCGGTAATCACGATGCTCACGTCCAGGGGCCATTGCCGGCGTACCTGGGCGGACGCGACCCAGTGGAGTTCCTCCAACCGCCGGCTGAGCCTTTCCACCGGCAAACGCAGCCATCCCCATGACGTGAAAGGCGTTACCAGCGCTTGCAGTTCCTCCCGGGTCACATGATGAATCTGGCCGTGAATCTGCACGGCGCGTATCGGCACCCGGTTCAGTCCGGGCAAACTGAAGGCGGCCACCGTGCAAACAAGCAGCCCGGCCAGGATCGGGGATGCGATCCTCCTGCGGCGCATTCGGGTCCTTCTCATCTCAGCGCCCGCCGCCGCTGCCCCGGTCGAAGCTGGTCTCGAGAATCCGCCAGCACAACTCGCCGAAGGAAATGTCCGCCTGCCCAGCGGCCATCGGCACCAGGCTGTGCGAAGTCATGCCGGGGACCGTGTTGACTTCCAGCACCGAGAAGGCGTCGCTGCGGTCCAGCATCAGGTCCACGCGGGCCCAGCCGCTGACGCTCAACTCGCGGATGGCCAGCGCGGCCATCTGATTCACCTCCGCCTCCCGGTCGGGGGCCAGTCCGCTGGGGCAGAGGTAGCGGGTCTCCTCGCTTTCATACTTGGTGTGAAAGTCATAGAACTGCCCGCCGGGGGGGACGATGCGGATCACGGGCAGCATCTGCCCCTGCAGCATGCTCGCGGTGTACTCGACGCCTTCGATCCAGGCTTCGACCATCACGTTCTCGTCGTAGCGGGCTGCGCTGCTGAAGGCGGCGGCTACCCCCGAGGCCTCGTCCACGCGGGAGATACCGATGCTGGACCCCTGATTGTTCGGCTTGAATCCGACCGGATAGCCCAGGTCGTTCGCCGACCGCTCGGCATCGGGCAGGTCGCGAACCATGCGCCATTCGGGCGTGGCCAGGCCGGCGTGGGCAAATACCCGTTTGCTCACATGCTTGTCCATGGACACCGCCAGCGCCGACTGGCCGCTGCCGGTGTAGGGCAATCCCAGGACTTCGAGCAGTCCCGCCACCACGCCGTCTTCGCCGCCCGGGCCATGCAGGGCGTTGAAGACGCGGTCGTAGCCGCCCTCCTGCAGCGCCCTGACCAGCGCCGGGCCGGAAGCGTCCACCGGCTCGACGTCGACACTCCGGGCGCGCAGCGCCCCGAGCACCGCCTGCCCCGTAAGGATGGAAATCTCGCGCTCGGCTGAGTCTCCGCCCAGCAGCAATGCAACCCGGCCGAATTCGGCCGCGCCGGCGACTTGATGGCGCAGCGGTCCGCTCATGCCGCCGGCTCCGCGCCGCCTCCTAGGATCCGCACCTCGGGTTCCAGCGTCACCCCGCAGGCCGACCGGACCGTGTCCCGAACCTTGAGGATCAGGCGCTCGATATCGGCGGCCGTGGCGCCGCCATGGTTGACGATGAAGTTGGCGTGCTTCGGCGAAACTTCCGCCGCGCCTTCGCGCATGCCCTTCATTCCAGCCCGTTCGATCAGCTCACCCGCAAAACCGCCGGGAGGATTGCGGAAGACCGAGCCGCAGCTGGGCAGGTTGAGTGGCTGACGGCGGCGGCGCTCGGCCATCAGCGAGCCGATCCGGCCCGTCTGCAGGACGGTTTCGAACTCGAAATACGCCATCAGGAAACATTCGTCGGCCGGTCCGTCAAGCTGCCGGTATGCGGGGCGGTACTGGCCGCGCGGGCGCCTGTGCCCGGCGCCGCCGCGATCCAGCGTTTCCACCGAATGCACGCTGTCCCAGGTTTCTCCGCCGAAGGCGCCGGCGTTCATCGCCAGGGCGCCGCCCACCGTGCCCGGTATTCCGGCAAAGAAATCGGCGGGACCCAGGCCCCATGACGAGCAGGCCTTCGCCAGCGCCGTGCAAGGCAGGCCCGCGCCGGCCTCGACGCTCGACCCCGATCGTTTCAGTTCTCGAAATGCACGCCCCAGGGACACGACGGCCCCCTCGATTCCCGCGTCCCGGACCAGCAGATTGCTGCCCATGCCGACAAAATGGACCGGCAGCGCCGGATCCAGGGCGCGCAGGAATTCCGCCAGGTCGGATCGGTCGGCGGGCACGAAGAACAGCCGGGCGGGACCGCCGACCCGCCAGTGGGTGTGCCGGGACATGGGTTCGTCGTAAGACAGGCGTCCGCGCAGCGCCTGAAGCCTGGTGCTTGGCGAACGGGCCGGCGCGGCGCTCATCGGGCGCCTTCCCTGCGGTCTTCCCGCACGGCGATCGTCGGCCCGCGCAGCCGCGCTGGCAGCTTTGAGGCCTCGGCGCCGATGTCGCCGGCGCCCAGAGTAAGCACCACGTCGCCATCGGCCACGATATTGCGGAGGGCCGCCGCCAGGCCCCTTACGTCGGATACGAATACCGGCTCGGCGCTCCCCCGGGCGCGCATCGCGCGACAGATCGCCCGGCCGTCGGCGCCGGAAATGGGCGCTTCTCCGGCCGCATACACTTCCGTCACCAGGACCCGGTCCGCGCCTGACAGGACTGCGGCGAGGTCGTCCAGCAAATCGCGCGTGCGGGTATAACGATGCGGTTGAAAGGCCGCCACCAAGCGGCGTCCGGGCCAGGCCTCCCTGGCCGCCTGCAGGGTGGCCGCGACCTCGCGGGGGTGATGAGCGTAGTCGTCCACCAGCGTCACCTGGCCGCGGCTTGTGCGGACATCGCCGAGCAATTCGAAGCGGCGTCTCAAGGGACGGCATTCCGCCAGCGCCTTGCGGACGAACTTCATGTCGATGCCGAGTTCGTCGCCAAGGGCCACGACCGCCAACGCGTTCAGGGCGTTGTGCCGGCCGGGGAGATTGACGGTCACCACCGTGCGCTCCCCGCCGGGCAGCGCGACCTCCATGCTCGACCAGAGGCCCTCCCCGCGCAGCTTCACGCCCCGGTAATCCGCTTGCGGCGACAAGCCGTAGGTGCGGATCCGGCGCTGTACCCTCGGCAGGATCTCGGCTACGCCGGGATCGTCGGCGCATGCCAGGAACAGGCCATAGAACGGCAGGTTGTGGGCGAATTCCACGAAGGCCTGCCTGAGGCGTTCCAGGTTCCCGCCGTAGGCGGCCAGGTGGTCGTTATCGATGTTGGTGACGACCGCAACGACCGGCTGCAGGTGCAGGAAGGACGCATCGCTTTCGTCGGCCTCGGCTACCAAACAGGAGCCCGCGCCAAGCTTGCTGCGCATGGCGTTGCGCACCTGTCCGCCCACCACGTAGGTGGGATCCTCGCCCGCGCAATCCAGCATCTCCACGATCAGGTGGGCCGTGGTCGTCTTGCCGTGCGTTCCGGAGACCGCGATGCCGTCGCGCCGGCGCATCAGCTCCGCGAGGACGTCGGCCCGCGCCACCACCGGCAGTCGGGCTGCGATGGCTGCCCTGATTTCGATATTGTCCTGCGGGATGGCGGAAGAACGAACCACCAGGTCCGCGTTGCCCACCTGGGACGCGCGGTGACCGTAAAACACCTTGACTCCGAGACTCGCAAGGTGACGCGTGGCCCGGCCCGAGAACCGATCCGAGCCCTGCACCTCGTATCCCAGGCTGGCCACCACCTCGGCCAGCCCGCTCATGCCGGCGCCGCCTATGCCGACGAAATGGATGCAACGCACCCGCTCGGTCAGCAGTTTCCTCATGCCCGGCCCCTCGCCTTGAGACAGGCGTTCACGACCTCGTCGGTAGCGTCCGGGCGGGCCAGTTCATGGGCGCGCAGGGCGCGCGCGAGCGCGCTGGCGCGGTTGGCGGCGAATTCTTCCACGGCGTGCGCCAGTGCGTCGGCGGACAGGTCCCGCTCCGCGATCAGCGAGGCGGCGCCGCGGCCTACCAGGTACCGGGCATTCCGGGTCTGGTGATCGTCGGCGGCCAGGGCGAACGGGACCAGGATGGCGCCCAGTCCCACCACGCTCAGTTCCGCCAGCGTCAGGGCGCCCGCGCGGCATACCGCTATGTCCGCCCAGGCATAGACCTGCGCCATGTCGACGATGAAGTCGCGCACGTTCGACTTCACTCCCAGGCGCCGGTAGGCGGATTCGACCTCGCGGGCGTCTGAGCGACCGGCCTGGTGCAGCACCGTGCATTCGGCCTCCAGCCTCGCCAGCCCCTCGGGGACTTTCCGATTCAGGATCCTGGCCCCCTGGCTTCCGCCTAGGACCAGGATGCGCAGCGGCCCGGAGCGTTCGGCGAACCGGGTCCCGGGAGGATCGAGACGGAGCAGTTCCCGGCGAACCGGATTGCCGGTCTCGATGCAGGGCCTGCGGGCAGGCAATGCTCCGGGAAAGGCCAACAGGACGCGGCGGGCGAAATGCGCCAGCAGGCGGTTGGCGTAACCGGCCACCGTGTTCTGTTCGTGTATCAGCAACGGCACGCGGGCAAGCCAGGCCGCCAGGCCACCGGGCGCGGATACGAAACCGCCCATGCCGAGCGCAATCCCGGGCCTGACGCGCCGGAAGATGAACAGGGCCTGAAGCACCGCGCGGCCCACGGTGAAGGGCGCCAGCAGCCACACCAGGATTCCGCGCCCGCGAAGGCCGGAGATCGTCAGCCACTCCATCACAACGCCGGCCGGCGGTTTGATGCGCGATTCGAGTCCGCGCCGGCTGCCCAGCCAGACAACGCCCACCCCACGGTCACGCAGGGCCTGGGCAACCGCCAACGCGGGGAAAACGTGCCCGCCGGTGCCGCCGGCCATGATCATCACCGGACCGGCAAACCGTGGCGGAAGCCCCGCTGCGTTCGACCGCCTGTTCATGAGCGGCTCCTCGACGGCCTGACCGGCGTGAGCGCGGCGTTTTCCCGGTCGATACGCAAAAGGATGCCCAGCGATACCAGCGTGACCACGAGATTGGACCGGCCGTAGCTGACGAAAGGCAGCGTCAGGCCCTTGGTGGGCAACACGCCCATGTTCACGCCGAGGTTGATCAGCACCTGGAGTCCGATGCACAGGGCCAGGCCGAAGGCGAAATAGGCCTGAAACATGCGCTTGCGCCGGGCGGAGGCCCGCGCCACGGCCAGCACCCGGGCCACCAGCAAGGCGAAAACCGCAAGCAGCGCCAGGCTTCCCAGCAGCCCGGCTTCCTCGGCGATCACGGCGAAGATAAAATCGGTATGGGCTTCGGGAAGATAGAATAGCTTTTGCACGCCCGCTCCCAGTCCCGCCCCGGAAAGGCGCCCGGTGCCGATGGCCATCAGCGACTGCGTCAGTTGCCAGCCGCTGTGCAGCGGATCGGACCACGGATCCATGAAGGAGTGCATGCGTGCAAGCCGGTACGGCGCAGACCAGGCGAGCGCGGCGAACGCGGCCGCGGTTGTGAGCGCCAGCGCACTCACGTCGCGGAAACGCGCTCCGGCGACAAAAAGAACGCCAACGGACATGGCCATGATCAGCGCCGCATAGCCGAAGTCGGGTTGCCCGAGCAGCAGCGCCGCCACGATCGCAACCAGGATGACCGGCTTCAACAATGCGCCCGTGCCTTGTTGCAGCGGCGCTTCGTGTCGTTGGGCGTAACCGGCCACGAACATCAGCACCATCAGGCGGACCGGCTCGCTGACCTGCACCGAAATCGGTGTTCCCAGGGTCAGCCAGCGGGTACTGCCGTTGACTTCGCGGCCCATGCCGGGCATCAGCACCAGGACCAGCAGCGCAAGCGCCAGCAGCATCGGCAGAAGCCCCAGGCGCTCCCAGAAGCGGGAAGGAATCCGATAGGCAAGCACGGCGCCGGACAGGCCGATCAGGACCGCCACGGCCTGCCGCGTCAGGAAGAAGAACGCATTGCCGTAATCGCGCTCGCCCAGTTCCATTGAGGCGCTGGACAGAGCGATGAAGCCGGCAATCAGCAAGGCCCCGGCGGAGAGCAGCAGCCAGCCGTCCAGGCGGGCGTTGGCGGCGGGCGGCAATCGCGAACTCATCAGCGAATCGACCGGACCGCGCGCTCGAATGCACGTCCCCGCTCCCGGTAGTTGCTGAACATGTCGAAGCTCGCGCAGGCCGGCGCCAGCAATACGGTTGCTCCCGGCCGTGCAAGTTCGCGCGCGGCCGTAACCGCCTCGTCAAGCGTGTCGCTCCGCGAGACCGGACAATGCCCCTCCACCGCCCGGGCAATGCTGCCGGCTTCCTGGCCTATTGCGATCACCCGGGCGTCGCGGCCCTTGAGCGCATCGCGCAAGGCGTCGTAGGACAGTCCCTTGCCGGCGCCGCCGGCGATCAGCACCAGGGGATCGGACACGCTGCGCACGGCGGCGGCCGCGGCAGCCGCGTTGGTGGCCTTGGAGTCGTTGATCCAGCGCACCCCCGCCCACTCGCCCAGAGGCTGCATCCGGTGCGGCAGGCCCCGGTAGTTGGCGGCGGCGCGGCGCATGGCCGCCGGATTCGCCCCCAACACCCTGCCCATGGCCAGGGCGGCCAGGAGATTGCTCAACTGGAAGCCGCGCTGCATGGCGCTGTCGCCGACCCGCATCAGGAGCGTTTTCGCGTGGCATATTTCCGCCTGCGGGCCGCGGCCAACGATCCCGACCCGCGCCGCCGCGGGCCTGCCGAGGCCGTAATCCAGCCTTGGACAGGTGTGCGGCGGCGGCGCCAGCGCCTGCACCGAAGGTTCATCCGCGGGCGCGACCGCGTTCTTGCAGGACAGATAGATGCGCGCCTTGGCCGCGGCGTAATCTTCGAGGCCGGCGTGCGCGTCCAGGTGGTCCGGCGTAATGTTCAGGATCACCGCGGCTTCCAGCGCGATCGGCGCCGAGCGTTCGAGCTGAAAGCTTGACAGCTCGAGCACGCAGACTTCATGGCGCTCCGTAAGCAGGTCCAGGGCCGGCGTTCCCAGGTTGGCGCCGGCGCCCGCCTTCAGTCCCGCTTCGCGCAGCATGTCCAGCAGCAGGGTGGCGACGGTGCTCTTGCCGTTGGAACCCGTGATCCCGGCGAGGCGGGCGCGATTGACGCCGGCAAAGACATCCAGATCGCTGATGACCGGCATTCCCCGCTCGCGCGCCCGGCGAACGAGGCGGTGGTCGAGGGGCGCCCCGGGCGAGAGCAGCAGGCGGTCCACCTCCGCGGGCAACTCGCGCAAACCATCGTTTGCGTGACGTGCCGCTTCCGGCATGGCCCCGCGTATCTCGGATTCCGCAGGCGGCCGGGCCCGCGTATCGCAGAAAACCGCCGGGCGGCCGGTGCGCGCGAAGTAACGGGCGCAGGAAGCGCCTGTGGCGCCCATGCCGAATACAAGCGTCTCGCCCATGAATCGGCGTCCGGCCCCTAACGGATCTTGAAGCTGGCGACGGCCACCAGCGCGAGAATGACCGAAATGATCCAGAACCGAACGATGATCTTCGGTTCCGGCCAGCCCTTGAGTTCAAAATGATGATGCATGGGCGCCATGCGGAAGACCCGCTTGCCGGTGAGCCGGAACGAGCCCACCTGGACCATCACCGATACGGCTTCCATGACGAATATTCCGCCGACGATGGCCCAGGCCAGTTCCTGGCGGACGATTACC
>CAYMQG010000019.1:0-15939 GCA_964392625.1 uncultured Gammaproteobacteria bacterium
GAAAGCGACTGGGCGTGCAGGTCGGGTATCGCGTAACTGTCCGCCTTCAGGTACAGATAGACCAGCGCGACCAGCATGAACACCGAGCCCAGGAAAGTGAAGAGGAAAAACTTGACCGTCGCGTAAATCCGCCGCTCGCCGCCCCAGATGCCGATGATCAGGAACATCGGGGCGAGCATGAATTCCCAGAACACGTAGAACAGCAGGCTGTCCAGCGCGCAGAACACACCCAGCATCAGCCCCTGCTGAATCAACAGGGCCCCGTAGTACAGACCCGTGCGCCGGTCGATCGCCCGCCAGCCCGCCACGACCGCCGCGGGCGTGAGCAGCAGCGTAAGCAGAATCAGCGCCAGCGCGATGCCGTCTATGCCGAGGTAGTACTGCACGTTGAATCGCTCGATCCAGTCGTGCCGCTCGACGAACTGGTAGCCGCCGCCCGGCTCGAAGGCGCGCCACAGGATCCAGCCGGGTATCCATTCGAGCAGCGCCACGGCCAGGCAGGTCCAGCGCGCCGCGGCGGCGCTGCGCGCAAGGCCCATGATCAGCAGGCCGGCGACCACCGGCAGCCAGACGATCACGCTCAGCAAGCCCGAACCGGTCATCAGTCCAGCACCAGGACGACCCAGGCGATCAAGAGGCAGATGGCCGTCACCATCACGAAGGCATAGTGATACAGGAGGCCGGTCTGCAGGCGCCGCATGAGGCCCGATCCCCAGCGAATCGTCCGCGCCAGCCCGTTCACCAGCAGTCCGTCGATGAAGCGCGCGTCCGCCTGGTCGGCGGCGCCCCTGGCCAGGACCTGCGCGCCGGGGATTATGGCGCGCTCAAGCAGCGGATCGAAGCCATAACCCCGTTCCAGCACGCGCTTCGGAACGCTCAGCGCCGCCCCGGCCCGGCTGCGCCAGCGGGGCCGCCATTCGTACAGTCCCCAGGCCGAAAGTCCGCCCAGCACCGCCAGCAGGAAGACCGGCGAGTACAGCCCGTGGATGAAGAAATCCAGCGTGCCCTCGCCCAGGTCCGGGCCGCCGGAACCGCTTTCGGCAAGGCCTACCAGGGACGCGGCGAAATACTCGCCCAGGACCACCGGATGAAACGTGAGCCAGCCGATCACGAGCGAGGGAACCGCGAGGAATACCAGCGGGCCCAGCATCCACAGGCCGCGCGGCTCCCGTTCCGTCATATGGGACGCGGCTTCGGTCTCGCGGCCATGAAATACCACCAGCAGGAATCGGGCGCTGTAAAACGCGGTGACCGCCACCCCGGCCAGCAGGCACCAGCCGGCGTATGCGCTGACCGGGCCGGAGGACTGGGTCACGGCCGAGATCAGCGCGTCCTTGGAAAAGAAACCGGCGGTTCCCGGTATGCCGGCCAGCGCGAGCGTCCCGATAAGGGCGGTTGCGTAGGTGATCGGCATCCGCCGGCGGAGGCCGCCCATGCGCCGGATGTCCTGCTCGTGATGCAGGGCGACAATGACCGCGCCCGCGGCCAGGAACAGCAGCGCCTTGAAGAAAGCGTGGGTGAACAGGTGGTAGATGGCCACCGAATAGGCCGAGACGCCGATACCGGCCATCATGTAGCCGAGCTGGGACAGCGTGGACCAGGCGACGATGCGCTTGATGTCCTGCTGCACGATCGCCACGAGGCCCGTGGCCAGCGCCGTTGTCGCGCCCACCGCCAGCACCAGGGAAAGCGCGAGCGGGCTGTATTCGAACAGCGGCGACATGCGGGCCAGCATGAAGACGCCCGCCGTGACCATCGTTGCGGCATGGATCAGCGCCGATATGGGGGTGGGGCCTTCCATCGAGTCCGGAAGCCAGATGTGCAGCGGCATCTGCGCCGATTTGCCCATCGCGCCAACGAACAGCAGCATGCAACCGAGATCCAGCGCCCGCCAGCTCACTCCGGGCCAGACGGTGACCTGCTGTTCGGCCAGGCCGGGGGCGCCGGAAAAGACCACGGCGTAATCCAGCGAGCCCGCGGCCCCGCCGATCAGGGCGATACCCAGAAGCAGTCCCAGGTCACCGATCCGGTTTACCAGGAAGGCCTTCAGGCTCGCGAAATTCGCCGACGGCCGCTTGAACCAGAAGCCGATCAACAGGTACGAGGCCAGCCCGACGGCCTCCCAGCCGACGAACAGCTGCATGAAGTTGTCGGCCATCACCAGCAGCAGCATGGCCGAGGTGAAGAACGCTATCAGGGCGAAGAAACGCGCGTAGCCCGGATCGTCCCGCATGTAGCCGACCGTGTACACGTGCACGGCCAGCGAGACCCAGGTGACAACGCAGGCCATCAGGGCGGTCAGGCGGTCGATCAGCAGGCCGAAGCTCAGCTCGAAGCCGCCGATGCTGAGCCAGTCCAGCAGCCTTATCGTTACCGGTTCGCCTCCGAGCTGGTCCAGCAGGGCCCGGACCGACAGGACGGCGGACAGTCCCACGGCAAGGATCGGCAGGCCGTGAACCGCTTGCCGCGGAAGGACCCTGGAGCCCAGCGCCACCAGCGCCGCCGCACACAGCGGCGCAAGCAGGATCGCTTCGTACATCATCCCTTGAGCAGGCTGAACTCTTCCACGTTCACGCTGAGCCGGTTGCGGAACAACACTACGAGGATCGCCAGGCCTATCGCCGCTTCAGCCGCGGCCACGGTCAGGATGAAGAACACGAACACCTGCCCGGCCAGGTCGCCGAGGAAGTACGCAAATGCGATAAAATTGAAATTGACCGCAAGCAGCAACAGTTCCACGCACATCAGGAGCAGGATCACGCTACGGCGATTGATGAAAATCCCGCATACGGCGATCGCGAACAGGATCGTGCTCAGGGTCAGCAGGTGGGCGAGTCCGATCATTCGTCCCGCTCGACTTTCATTTTCACCAGCCGGACCCGGCTTTCCGGCCGCACGGCAACCTGTTCGGACACCTGCTGCACGCGCAGGCCCTTGCGGCGGCGCAGCGTGAGCGTGATCGCGCCGATGATGGCCAGCAGGAGGATATAGCCGGCTATCTCGAAGGCATACAGGTGCTCGGTATACAACAGCGTGCCCAGCGCCTGCGTATTGCCCTCCTCGAAAGCCAGCGAATCCGCCGGCGCGGCGATCTCCAGTCCGGACCGCCGCAGCCACCAGACCGACGACAGCTGCGCGGCCAGCAGCAGGCCGACCAGCACGCCCAGGGGCGCATAGCGCGTCAGTCCCTCGCGCATGCGCTCGACGTTGATGTCCAGCATCATCACGACGAACAGCAACAGCACCATTACCGCGCCGACGTAAACCAGCACCAGGGCCACGGCCAGGAATTCGGCGCGCAGGAGCAGCCAGATGGCGGCCGAGATGACGAAACACAGCACCAGAAGCAGCACCGAATGAACCGGATTGCGCGCCGTGATCACGCCCACGGCGGCAGCGATCAGCAGGCCCGACCAGCCGTAAAAGAGAATGAGCGGGAAAATTTCCGGAATCTGCTGCATGAAGAAGCGGCTTAGCGGTAGGAAGCGTCGGCGCTGCGGTCGGCGGCAATCTGTTCCTCGTATAGATCGCCGATTTCAAGCAGCCGTTCCCGGGTCAGGATGTTTTCGCCCCTGTTCTCCATGTGGTACTCGTGAATCCGGGTCTCCACGATCGCATCCACCGGACAGGCTTCCTCGCAGAACCCGCAGTACACGCACTTGAAGAGGTCGATGTCGTAGCGGCTCGCCCGGCGGGTGCCGTCGTCGCGCACTTCGGACTCGATCGTGATCGCCAGCGCCGGACAGACTGCCTCGCAAAGCTTGCAGGCGATGCAGCGTTCCTCGCCGTTGGCGTAGCGGCGCAGGGCGTGCAGCCCCCGGAATCGCGGCGATTGCGGGGCCTTCTCTTCCGGATACCTGAGCGTGATCTTGCGCCTGAAGAAGTTGCCGAGAGTTACGCGCAGTCCCCGCAACAGTTCCCAAAGAGCGAAAGTGCGAAAGACCGCCCGGATGCGATCGCCGGGGCCGGGCCTTCCGGCCGCGGGCCTCTTTTTGGATTCATTCATTTAAACGGCCCAACATCAAGCACGGACAGCACCGCCTCCACGCCGATCCACACCAGCGTTACCGGAATGAACACCTTCCAGCCGAGGCGCATGATCTGGTCATAGCGATAACGCGGGAATGTCGCGCGCAACCAGAGGAAGACGAACAGGAACAGAAACGTCTTGGCGGCCAGCCAGAACAGGCCGGGGGCCGCGAGTATCCCCACCACCGGCATCTGCCTGTCGATGAGGCCCGCAAACGGCGAGTCCCAGCCGCCGAGGAACAGCACCGCGGTAAGCGCGGCGATCAGAATCATGTTGGCGTATTCCGCCAGGAAGAACATCGCAAACGTGGCGCCGCCGTATTCCACGTGAAATCCCGCGACGATTTCCGACTCGCCCTCGGCCACGTCGAACGGCGCCCGGTTGGTCTCGGCTATGCCGGAAATGAAATACACGAGGAACAGGGGCAACAGGGGAAGAATGAACCAGTTGGCCACTCCCCCTGCCTGTTTCTCCACGATCGCCCCCAGGTTCAGGCTGCCGGCGGCCATCAGCACGCCCACCAGGGCGAACCCCATGGCGATCTCGTAGGCGACCATCTGCGCCGCGGAGCGCATCGCGCCGAGCAGCGCATACTTGGAGTTGCTGGCCCAGCCGGCCAGGATGATTCCGTAGATGCCCAGCGAGGTCATGGCCAACAGGTAAAGCAGGCCGGCGTTCAGGTCGGCCACGGCAAAGCCGGGAAACAGGGGCACCACGGCCCAGGCCGCAAGCGCCGGGACCAGCGCCAGAACGGGCGCGGTGAGAAACAGCCAGCGGTTGGCGCGCCCGGGAATCACGATTTCCTTGACCAGCAACTTCAGCACGTCGGCGAACGGCTGCAGGAGTCCGCGGAAGCCCACCCGGTTCGGCCCCTGCCGCAGTTGCATGAAGCCGATCACCTTGCGCTCCAGGTAGGTGGCGTAGGCCACGCAAAGAATCACCGCTACCGTAACCGCGAGAATCGCCACCAGGTCGATCAGCGCACCGACCGCCTCGGGAGGCAGGAAGTCCAGCCAGCTGGCGAGCAGTTCGGCCATTGCCGGGCGTCAGGCGGCCAGGCGGGCCGCGGCAACCTCCTGCAGGGGCGCCGACCGCCGAACCAGACCGTCCACCGAATACATCGGCAATTCCAGTCCGGCGAACTGTTCATCGTCCAGCGGCCGCGAGTCGATCGCGGCGGCCCCCGACGCCGGGGCTGCGGGTCGTTCGGTCCGCTGCCTGAGTTCCGCCAGTACCTGGTCCGTGCCGGCATACCCGAAGGCGTCCAGTCCCAGACGGTCCGCCAGCGCCCGCAGCACCTTCCAGGCCGGCCGGGCCAGGCCCGGGGCTGGCGCGGCGGCGGCAAGGCCCTGCCAGTCCATCTGCCCGTTCACCAGCGTCCCCGGAGTCTCCAGGTAAGCCGCGGTGGGCAGCAATACATCCGCGTGGCCGAGCAGCCACGGCGAAACCCAGGGATTCAGAACAAGCAGGAAGCCCGCCTCGCGAATCGCTTCGTGGGCGCCCGCGGCGCAATCAAGATCGGGTTCGACGCCCATCAGGACCATTCCCGGCAGGGGCGTCCGGCTCATCTGGTCCGCGTTGAGGCCCGCGGCCTTCACGCCATCCGCCCGGGCGGGGAGGACGCCGGCAAGGTGCAGGCCGGCCGCGTTTCCGCCTTGCGTCACGTGGCCGAGTACGGCGTCGCCGGCCGCTTCGGCGGCCGCTGCGAGCAATTCGGCGTAGGCCGGGTGGCGAACGGCGAGGCCGCCAAGCCAAAGCGCCCGGCGCTTTCCTTCAAGCGCGCGGCCGGCCAGCGGCCCTAGAGCGCGGGCCCAGTCCCGGGGCGCCTTCACGCTGCCGCTGCCGATCGGGTGCAGGTATTCCCGCTCGACCAGATCCAGGTAGCTGACCCGGGCGCCGGCCATGGCCGCCTTGCGGACCCGGTGGGCGAGGATCGGCGCTTCGCTGCGCAGATCGCAGCCCACCAGCAGCAGGGAGTCCAGCGACTCCACGTCGCCGAACCGGGTTCCCAGCCACGGCGCCTCGCCGACCGGCGCAGTGCCGCGAAAATCGCGCTGCCTGAGCCTGTGATCGATGTTGCCCGATCCCAGAGCGCTCATCAGCTTCGTCAGGAGATAGCCTTCCTCGGCAGTCGCCGAAGGAGAGACCAGAGCCCCAAGTTCCTCGCCGCCCTGCTCCTCCACCACGCGCGTCAGGCCCGCGGCCGCCGCATCCAGCGCCTCCTCCCAGCCGGCCTCGACCAGTCGGCCGCCGCGGCGCACCAGCGGCTTCTCAAGCCGATCCTCCACGTACAGGCCCTCGCAGGCGAAGCGGTCCCGATCCGAAATCCAGGTCTCGTTCACCGCTTCGTTCTCGCGCGGCACGATGCGCCGCACACGCCCCCGCAGCACATGCGCATACAGCGCGGAGCCCACGCAGTCATGCGCCGCCACCGTCGCGTGTGCGGTCATTTCCCAGGCGCGGGCGGTGAATCGGTAGGGCTTGTTGTTCAGGGCCCCGACCGGACACACGTCTATGACGTTGCCGGACAGTTCGTGCTTAAGGGACCGCTTCACGTGGGTGGTGATCTCCATGTGTTCGCTGCGGCCGGTCGCGCCGAGTTCCTGCACCCCGGCGATCTCCTCGCCGAAGCGTATGCAGCGCGTGCAGTGGATGCAGCGGGTCATGTCGGTGGAAACGAGCGGACCCAGGTCCGGATCGGGCACGGCCCGCTTTCCTTCCGAAAAGCGCGAGATATCGCGGCCGAATCCCATCGCCAGGTCCTGAAGCTCGCATTCGCCTCCCTGGTCGCAAACCGGGCAGTCCAGCGGATGGTTGATGAGCAGGAACTCCATCGTCGCCCGCTGGGCGGCAATCGCCCGGTCGGAGCGGGTCTCGACCTCCAGGCCTTCGGTGACCGGCAGGGCGCAGGCAGGCATGGGCTTGGGCGCGCCCGCCACGTCCACCAGGCACATGCGGCAATTGGCGGCTACGCTCAGCTTGGGGTGATAGCAGAAGCGGGGCACGTAAATTCCGGCCCGGTCGGTGGCCGCGATCAGCATCTCGCCGGCCGCGGCCTCGAGTTCCCGGCCGTCTACCGTGAAGCGGACGTTCCCGTCAGGCATAGGCCGCCTCCCGCCGCCGGGCGAAGGCCCGGGAACTCCGGATCTTCGCCTCGAATTCACCGCGGAAGTGCTTCAGGAAACTCTGAACGGGCCACGCCGCCGCGTCTCCCAGGGCGCAGATCGTGTGGCCCTCGATGTTGTTGGCAACGCTCAGCAACAGGTCCAGGTCCGACACGCGGGCCCGGCCGTCAAGCATGCGCGTCAGCATCCGGTACAGCCATCCCGTGCCCTCGCGGCAGGGCGTGCACTGGCCGCAGGATTCGGCATAGTAGAAGCGTGCGATGCGCCGGAGCACGCTCACCATGCAGGTGCGCTCGTCCATGACGATCATCGCCCCGGTCCCCAGGGCCGAACCTGCCTCGCTCAGCGAGTCGTAGTCCATCGTGCATTCCCTGATGATCGCGGCCGGCAGGACCGGAACCGAAGACCCGCCGGGTATCACCGCCTTCAGCTTGCGGCCCCTCCAGACCCCGCCGGCATGCTCCAGCAGTTCGTTGAAGGAAACGCCCAGCGGCGCCTCGTAGTTGCCGGGCCGCTCCACGTGGCCGGACACGGAATAGATCATCGTGCCGGCCGAATTGGGCGGCCCCAGCGACTTGAACCACTCCGCGCCCTTTTCCACGATGGCCGGCACGCAGGCCAGCGTCTGCGTATTGTTCACCGTGGTGGGACGACCGTACAAGCCGCTCTGTGCGGGAAACGGCGGCTTGAAGCGGGGCTTGCCGGGCTTGCCTTCCAGCGACTCCAGAAGGCCCGTCTCCTCGCCGCAGATATACGCCCCCGCGCCCACGAACGGATGCAACTCGAAGTCGATCCCCGCGGCGCCCAGACCCCGGCCGATCAGGCCCGCCGCGCGGGCTTCTTCCAGCGCGTCGAGAAACCTCGGCACCGGCTCGCCCAGAAACTCGCCGCGAATGTAGTTGTAACTCACCGTGGCGCCCATCGCGAAAGCGGCGAGCGCCATGCCCTCGATCAGAACATGCGGGTTATATCGCAGGATGTCGCGATCGTGGCAAGTCCCGGGCTCGCTCTCGTCGGAGTTGCAGACCAGGTAGCTGGGCTGCTCGCAGTCCCGGGGCATGAAGCTCCATTTCAGCCCGGTGGGGAAACCGGCCCCGCCACGGCCCCGCAACCCGGACGCCTTGACCGTTTCCAGGATCTCCGCGGCGTCAAGTTCGCCGGCCAACACCCTCCGCCAGACCCGATAGCCTCCGTGGCCCTCGTAGGACTCCAGCCGCCAGGGCCGTTCCGCATCGGGCGGCGGCATGCAGACGTGAACCAGGTCCATGCCGGTCAGCTCAGCGCCTCGACGAGGCGGTCGGCCTTTTCGGGCGTCACGTTTTCATGGTAGCTGTGGCCCACCATCATCATCGGCGCGCCGGTGCAGGCCGCCAGGCACTCCTCCTCTTCCTTGAGGAAAATCCGCCCGTCGGAAGTGCTATCGCCCGCGGAAACCCCCAGCCGGTTTTCCAGGTGGCGAAGCAGCTCTTCGCCACCGCGAAGCCAGCAGGAAATGTTGGTGCACACGGATACGCAATGCCGTCCGACCGGGCGCACCTCGAACATGGAATAAAAGGTTGCGACCTCGTACACCTGGATCGGCGGCAGCTCGAGCTCTCCGGCCACTGCGTCCATCAGTTCCACCGACAACCAGCCGCCGTTTTGCTCCTGGGCAAGACGAAGCGCGTCCAGAACCGCGGAGCGCTGGCGACCGGCGGGGAACCGGCCGGCCGACTCCCGGATGGCGGCGCGGGTGGCGCCCGGAAGCGGTGAATTGTCGCTCATCGCCGATCCTAGCGGTCAATCTCGCCGAACACGACGTCCATCGTGCCGATGGTCGCCACCACGTCGGCCAGCATGTGTCCCCGCACCATCTCGTCCATGGCCGCAAGGTGGGGGAAGCCGGGCGCTCGTATCTTTACCCTGAACGGCTTGTTGGCGCCGTCGGAAACCAGGTAGACGCCGAACTCGCCCTTGGGGTGTTCCACGGCGGCGTAGGCCTCGCCTTCCGGCACGCAGTAGCCCTCGGTGAAGAGCTTGAAGTGATGGATCAGCGACTCCATCTTCTCCTTCATCTCCTCGCGCTTCGGCGGCGCCAGCTTGTAGTCGTCCAGCATGACGGGCCCGGGATTTGCGCGCAGCCAGTCCACGCATTGCCGGATAATCCGGTTGGACTGCCGCAATTCCTCGACGCGCACCAGGTAGCGGTCGTAGCAATCGCCGTTGACTCCGACCGGAATGTCGAAGTCCACGTCCGCGTACGCCGCGTACGGCTGCTTCTTGCGAAGGTCCCACTCCACGCCCGAACCGCGCAGCATGGGACCGGTAAAGCCCAGGTTCAGCGCCCTTTCGGGAGAGACCACTGAGATCCCCACCGTGCGCTGCTTCCAGATCCGGTTGTCGGTCAGCAGCGTTTCGTATTCGTCGATGCGGGCGGGAAAGCGCCGGGTGAAATGTTCGATGAAATCGAGCAACGAGCCGTCCCGTCCCTCGTCCATGGCCTTGTCGCGACCGGAAACCCTGTTTGCGTCGGGCTGCGCCAGGTGCCTGGGCATCCGGTCCGGCAGGTCGCGGTAGACGCCGCCGGGCCGATAGTAAGTCGCGTGCATGCGCGTTCCCGAAACCGCCTCGTAGCAGTCCATCAGGTTCTCGCGCTCGCGGAAACAGTAGAGGAATATGGTCATGGCGCCCACGTCGAGGCCATGGCAGCCCAGCCACAGAAGGTGGTTCAGTATCCGCGTGATCTCGTCGAACATCACGCGGATGTAGTGGGCCCGCAGCGGCGGTTCGATCCCCAGCAGCTTCTCGATCGCCAGCACATAGCCATGCTCGTTGGCCATCATGGACACGTAGTCGAGACGGTCCATGTAGCCGATGCTCTGGTTGTACGGCTTGGACTCCGCCAGTTTCTCGGTGGCGCGATGGAGCAGCCCGATGTGGGGGTCGGCGCGCATAACGACCTCGCCGTCCATTTCCAGGACCAGCCGCAGCACGCCGTGCGCGGCCGGGTGCTGGGGGCCGAAGTTCATCGTGTAGCTCTGAAACTCAGCCATCGCCCGCCTGCCCGGTTGCGCCGTCGCCGGACTCGACCCTGAGCGCCGGCCGGTACCGGTTGTCGTCGCGGATCACGCGCGGAACCAGTGTCCGCGGCTCTATGCTGACCGGTTGATACACCACGCGGCGCTTGTCTTCGTCGTAGCGGACTTCCACTTTTCCGCTCAGTGGAAAGTCCTTGCGGAAGGGATGTCCGATAAAGCCGTAATCGGTCAGGATCCGGCGCAGGTCCCCGTGGCCCTCGAACACGATGCCGAACAGGTCGAAGGCTTCGCGCTCGAACCAGTCGGCCGCCCGCCAGATGCCCGACACCGAGGGAAGGACGGGAGGGTTGTCCCCCTCGGCGAAGGCCCGCAGCCTGACGCGCAGGTTATGGCGCAGCGACAGCAGGTGATAGACGGCGGCGAACCGCGCCGGCTGCTCGCGCGCCCGGCGTTCGCTCTCGGACGCCGAACGGGTCGTGTCGGCGCCCGGCTCGACGGCGCGGCTGAAGCCGGATCCGGTCGCCGCCTCGGTTCTCCACTGGGCCTGGCCGTAGCCGAGGTAATCGACGCCGCATACGTCGATCAGGGTCGCGAAGGAAAAGGCCTCTTCGTCGCGCAGGGCGGTGGCGGTTGCCGGCAGGTCCGAGGCGTCGAGGTCGTAGCTCAATTCGCCACAGGCGGACTCCCGCCGGCGCAGCACGCCTTCGAAGCGCCCATGCAGGGCTTCGGCCATGGACTCGAGGCGGGAGGACATCGGGCGTTTCGATCAGGCGGTGGGCTGGGGCCGCGCCAGCGCCTTGCTGTGGCGGATCTTGTTGCGCAACTGCAGGATCCCGTAGAACAGCGCCTCGGCCGTGGGAGGACAACCCGGAACATAGACGTCCACCGGCACGATTCGGTCGCAACCGCGCACCACCGAATAGGCGTAGTGGTAATAGCCGCCGCCGTTGGCGCAGGAACCCATCGAGATCACCCAGCGCGGTTCCGGCATCTGGTCATAGACGCGGCGCAAGGCGGGCGCCATCTTGTTGCACAGGGTTCCGGCCACGATCATTACGTCCGATTGCCGGGGACTGGGCCGGAACATCACGCCGAAGCGGTCGAGATCGTAGCGCGCCGCGCCGGCATGCATCATCTCGACGGCGCAGCAGGCCAGGCCGAAAGTCATCGGCCACATGGAGCCGGTGCGCGCCCAGTTCAGCAGCTTGTCGAGCGAAGTCACGACGAAGCCCTGCTCGCGGGCCTCGGCGAGCGTATCGGCCATACCGTCGATGCGCGGCCCGGCTGCCTCTAGTCCCATTCCAGAGCCCCCTTGCGCCACTCGTATACGAAGCCAACGACGAGCACCAGAAGGAAGATTCCCATCGCGATCAGGCCCTGATAACCGATCGCGTCCAGCGCCACCGCCCACGGAAAGAGGAAGGCGATCTCGAGATCGAAAATGATGAACAGGATCGCTACAAGGTAATAGCGCACGTCGAACCGCATGCGCGAATCCTCGAACGCGTCGAAGCCGCATTCGTACGGTTCCAGCTTGCGCGAGTCCCGCTGCCCGCGCCCCAGCAGCAGGCCGAGGCCGAGCAGCGCCAGCGCGATGGCAAACGCCACGCAGAGGTAAATCAGTACGGGAAGGTAATCGGCCGGCATGACTATCGCGCCGGCCGCCGGCTTCCGAATTTCGCGGGGATATGCCGATGGCCGGACTCGAACCGGCACGGCTTGCGCCACTGCCCCCTCAAGACAGCGTGTCTACCAATTCCACCACATCGGCACGGAAAGAAAAGCTGCATCATTCCTGCGGGATGCCGGGTTGCTCCGCGGGTTGAAGCGAGGGCAGCTCCGGCAGGTCTTCATCATCCTCCTCGGGAACGGCCTCCTCTTCGACCGGCGCTGCCTGCTCTACGGTATCCAGCAGGCTTTCCTCGGGCCTGGGCTTGCCGACCCCGCTGAGGACCAGGCTGGTGGCAAAGAACAGCGTGGCGAGCACCGCCGTGACGCGCGACAGGAAGTTCGCCGAGCCGCGCGCGCCGAACACCGTTCCGGATGCGCCCGAACCGAAAGCGGCGCCCGTTTCAGCGCCTTTTCCGCGCTGAAGCAGCACAAAAACAATAATCAGGGCAGCGACCAGAACATGCGCTGCCAGGAACAATTGCTGTAACAGAACGCTACCCCGCTATACCGCCGTAATGATCCGCAAAAAACCCTTCGCGTCCAATGAGGCCCCGCCCACCAGGCCGCCGTCAATGTCCGGCTGGGCAAAAAGCGCGGCCGCATTGGCGCCGTTTACGCTGCCCCCGTACAGAATGCGAAGGCCCGCGGCAATTTTACCATCGCCGCGGGCGATTTCGCCGCGCAGGAGAGCGTGCACTTGCTGCGCCTGCTCCGGCGTCGCGGTATGACCGGTACCGATGGCCCAGACCGGTTCGTAGGCCAACACCGCCTGCTCGAATCCGCCCGCGCCGCACAGCTCCATCACCGCCCCGAGCTGCCTCAGCACGACCTCCCCGGTCCGGCCCGCTTCGCGTTCGGGAAGTGTTTCTCCCACGCACAGGACCGGAACCAGTCCGTGATCCGCCGCCCGGCGAAATTTACGCGCCACCAGTCCGTCGCTTTCCCCGAAAGCCGTTCGTCTTTCCGAGTGTCCTACCAGGACGTGGCTGCAGCCGCAGTCGGACAGCATGTCCGCTGACACCTCGCCGGTATGCGCGCCCTGCTCGTGCCGGGATACGTCCTGCGCCCCCAGCTGAACCACGACGCTGGCGGCCGACCTCGTCTCGTCCAGTACCCGGCGCACGGCGTCCAGGTGCGGGAACGGCGGAAACACGATCACCTCGGGAAGGCTGCCGCCGGATTCATGCGTTGCTCCGGCCAGCGCGCCGGCCAGTTCCCTTGCCGATGCTAGGCTGCCGTGCATCTTCCAGTTGCCGGCCACGATCCGGCGCCGATCGGTCATACCGCGTCGCCTTGTGCTAACTGGCCCTAAGCGCCTGGGCAACGCCCTCGGCGGCCTTGTCCACGCGCGTGCGGTCGGGGCCCTCGGCCATGATCCGGAAAACGGGCTCGGTGCCCGAAGGCCGCACCACGATTCGGCCTTCCTCGCCGAGCAGCCGGCGGGCCGCCCGCAAGGCCTGTTCGACCGCGGGGTCTCCCAGCCTGCCGTCGCCGTTCGAAGGCACGCTGAGGTTCGCCTGTTCCGTATGCGGCATGTCCTCGGCCAGCTCCGCCAGCGAACAGCCCCTCGCCTGCATTACGGCAAGCACTTCCAGGGCCACCAGCAGTCCGTCGCCGGTGGTGGACTTGTCCAGGCACAGAATATGCCCGGAACTTTCTCCGCCCAGGACCCCGCCTTTCTCGCGAAGCATCGCGACCACCTGCCGGTCGCCCACCTCCGCGCGGCAGAAAGCGATTCCTTCGGCCCGCAAGGCCCGCTCCAGCGCCATGCTGCTGATCTGGGTCCCCACGACCGGACCGGCCAGCCGGCCGGCTTCCTTGCGCGCCAGGGCGAGAACCAGCAACAGCGTATCGCCGTTCAGGGTCGCGCCGGCGGAATCCACCATGATTACCCGGTCGCCGTCACCGTCCAGGGCGATGCCGACATCGGCCTCGACGGCCTTGACGGTGCGCCGCAGGAGGTCGGGCTCGGTGGCGCCGCAGCGATCGTTGATGTTGCGCCCGTTCGGCGAACAGCCCAGCGGAACCAGTTCGGCGCCCAGCGCGGTCAGCGTCGCCGGGGCCACCCGGTAGGAAGCGCCGTGCGCGCAGTCCACGACGATCTTGACGCCCTCCAGCGACATTTCCCTGGGGACCGTATCCAGGCAATGCTGCTCGTAGCGCTCCAGCGCGTCGTCGACCCGCCGCACCTGGCCCAGCGCGGTGGAATCCAGCGTGACCGCGGCGTCTTCGATATGGCTTTCGATCAGCGCCTCTTCCTCGGCCGCCAGCTTGAAACCGTCATGCCTGAAAAACTTGATTCCGTTGTCGCCGTAGGCGTTGTGCGAAGCGCTGATGACGACGCCCAGGTCGGCGCCCAGCTCCTGGGTGAGCAGAGCAACGCCGGGCGTCGGCAGGGGGCCGGACAGGCGGACGTCGGCGCCGGCGGCGACGAAACCCGCCTCCAGGGCCGATTCGAACATGTAGCCGGAAACCCGCGTGTCCTTGCCGATCACCACCTTGCCGCCGCGGGGCAGCAGGGCGCGGGTGGCGGCGCCGGCCAGCCGCAATGCGAACTCGGCAGTCATGGGATGCTGCCCCACGGTGCCGCGCACGCCGTCGGTGCCGAAATATCTCATTCCACGCTCCGCGTCCCGGGCCCTCCCGCCATCAGTCGGCGAAGTATTCCTCCCAGCGCCGGTCGACCAGCTTGAAGGAGTCCGCGGCGCGTTCTTCCATGACCGTGCGGTTGTCCTCGGCGAACACATTGGGTCCGCCTTCCGCGGGAAGTTGCCGCGTGGCGTCGATCAGCATCTTGCTCGACAGCGCGTTCCGGTGCGTGCTGGGATCGATCATGAAAGAGAAGGTCTGCCGCACGGTCAGGCTGGCCGGCCAGGGCTGCCAGCGCGTGGTCACCGCATGCAGGACCCGCGTGAGGTCGGTGGGGTCCACGTCCTTGTCGAGGATGATGATCATCTTCTTGCTGAAACCGATCATCCGGTAGCCCATGATCAGGAGCCCGGCTTCGATCCCCTCGCCCGGCAGGCGCTTGTTGATGCAGGCGATCACCATGCTGGGGATTTCCGGCGGCATGTGCAGCTTCACGAGGTTGGGCATGATCCGCTTAAGCCGCGCGAAATGCCCCACCTGCCAGGGCCAGGTGAGATAAGCGCCGCCGATCCCCGGCCAGATGTTGTAGACCCAGGGCTTCTCGCGGTGGGTGATGGCCTTGACCGTCATGAAGTGATTGGGCGCCGGTTCTCCGATGTAGCCCAGCATCTCGCCGTAAGGGCCTTCCATCTCCTTGTCGGTGCTGATTTCCCCCTCGATGACGATCTCGGCGTGCGCCGGCGCCATCAACGAGTTCGTTTCGGCCCGGACCAGCTCCACCGGCTCGCCCCGGAACCCTCCGGACAGGGCGAATTCATCGTCACCCAACTCGCCCACCCGGGTGCTGCTCATCATCCAGGTGATCGGGTCCAGGCCGGTGGCTATGACGCAGGGCACGCTCTTCTTTCCCTGCGCAATGGCCTTGCGCATCATCATCGCGCCGTGGTTCTGGCCGGTAAAGCAGATGCCCAGCTTCTGCGGACCCTTGACCTGCAGCCGGTAGGTGCCGACGTTGCGGCCGATGTCGGGGTCTTCCATGATCACCGAGCCGGTGCTGATGAATCGCCCCCCGTCGGCGGGATTGTTCATGATCCACGGAAACCGGTCGAGGTCGGCGTCGTCGCCGAACAGCTTCACTTCCTTGCACGGAGCATCCGCCCCGTCCACTTCCACGGGAGGAATCTGCTCGAAACGATAGTCCTCGTTCATGTGCTTGATCAGTTCCTTCTCCACCACCTGGTTCATTTCGCGCTCTTCGTCGCTGAGGTCCTTCACTCCGAGGCACATGGCGACCGTCTTGAAACTGTTGAGAACGTTGCAGATGACGGGCGTGTCATACCAGCGGCCGTTCATCTTCGTACGTTCCACCAGGAAAGCCGGAGCCGAGGTCCGCATCCGGTCTTCCAGGCGGTAGGAGAACGCCGTCATCTCGAACTGGTCCTGGTCCATGTCCGGGATGCGCAGCAGCTTGCCCTGCTGCTCCATGGCCTGTGCATATTCTCTGAGG
>CAYMQG010000020.1:0-5930 GCA_964392625.1 uncultured Gammaproteobacteria bacterium
GCCGACCAGCTGGAAGTCTCGCAGCGTGTCACGCGCGACGTAGAGGACCGGTTTGCGGAACTGGACTCCACGGAGGGCGGCGGGGGCGTGCCTGGCATCGCCGGTTGCGAACTGCCCGAGCGCGTTGCGGAAACCCCTGGAATCCAACTGCGTACCCTGCAGCCTGCTAGTCGTCGTCTTGCGAAGAAGATCGAAGGAACTCGCGCACGCGTTCCATGTACGGGGTGCGGTCCTTGGAGTGGAAGATCGCGCCGGCCATCCGCACGGGATCGCCGAAGAAATAGGTCTCGTACTGCACCTGCCGGGCCGCGAAGGCCGACAGCGCCGTGTCCCAGGCCAGGCGGTAGAGCGGAATCCGGTCCTTCGCCTCCAGCCGCGCCGCCTGGTAGTAGCGATGCACCTCCTCGCTCAGCGGGCCCTTGAGGTCCGCTTCGGTGGGCATGGCCACCAGGCCGCTGGCGCCCAGCAGGCGGACGATTTCGACCATGCGCGGGTAGAGCCGCGGATACAGGTTGCGGGCCGCGTCCAGCGGGTCGAAGGCCGGCGTCATCATGCCGTGTTCGTTGGGGGCCGCGTCGACTTCCGCGGCCCGCCGGAAGGCTTTCATGGTCTCGAGATTGACCCAGATCTCGGCCACCTTCTCCTGCACATGCTGGAAGATCTCGATGCCCACGGCGTCGATCATCAGCGAAACCAGGCCCAGCAGGAACTCCGTCTTGGCGATGTTCTTGCAGATGACCTGGTGCGACATGTGCACCATGGCGGAGGTGGCCGCGTAGGCCTCGTTGCAGGCCTTCACGTCGCGATAGAGGAACACGTTCTCCCAGGGCACGAAAACGTCGTCGAACACCACCAGCGCGTCCAGTTCCTCGAACCGCGAGCCCAGCGGGTGGTCGAAGTGGTTGCGCCCGTAGTCCACCGTCTCCCGGCAGATGAACTTCAGCCCCTCGGTCGCGTTGGGCAGGCAGAAGGCGAACGAATACGGCGCGTCCTCCTCGGGATTCTTCAGAAGCGTGGAAGGAAACACCATGATCGAGTCAGAGATCGGCAGGGTGGCCAGCATCCGGGCGCCCTTGATTACCAGGCCGGCATCCGTTTCCTCCTTCACCCGCGCCGCCAGAAACGGGTCCGACTGCTTCGCGGCGCTGACCGCCCGGTTGATCTGCGGGTTGATCAGCGTATGCGTAAGCGCCAGGTCACGCTCGCGCATATCCCGATGCCAGGCGCGGGCGTTGGCCCCGCCACCCGCGTGTGCCGAATCCAGCCAGCCGGCCGCCGCCGCGTAGGCGCTCATCGCGCGGTTCAGGTAACTGGGATCGCGGCCCGCCATGCCGAAGCTGAAATCTGCAAGCCGGTGCATCGCATCCCCAACGCGAATGAGATCTTCCTGCGTCTCGGGAATCATGAAGCTCATCCCGACCGGATCGCCGGTTTCGGGCGAAGGGAAGAGCAGTTGGTCGGGTTCCTTGTGCTGCAGGTCGTAGCGGGCAGCCAGGCTGCGCACGCCGCCGGCGATGCCCTCTTCGGTGGTCAGGTCCTCGACCTTGCGTCCCCGATGCCACAACTCCATCGGGGACTCCCTGAGTGCCCGAATAAGCTCTGCGCCTGTTCTTGCCGGCAAGACCTGATCCCTTTACGCGTATTTCCGGTCGGGCGGCCATTCTAGCCCGAACGTCATCCCGCACCGGGGCAGGCATAATGCCGCCCATGAACAGCAAAACGAACTTGAACGAGGCAATCGGCGCGGTGCTGCGCCAGTTGCAGCAGAACTGGGACCGCATGGACCTCAAGGCAATGGCGAACCTCTGGGACACTTCCGATCCCGAGCCCTTCTACCTCCCGGAGGAAGTCGATCAGCCGTTGCGGGACTGGGACGCGATCCATGCGTATTGGAACAAGACCATGGAATTGATCCCGCGTCTGAAGATGCGCATCTGGGACGTGAAGGCCGACCCGGTCGGCGACGACCTGGCGTGGGTTTCCTACCAGTTTCACTGGGACGCGGTGGCGGAGGGCTACGAGAAACCGGTAGGCGCCGACAATCGCGCTGTCGCGCTGTTTCGCAAGCTCCCGGAAGGCTGGCGGATCTGCCGCTACGTCGAAGCGCCGCTCGCGCCCATCCTCTACATGCGCAAGCTCTACGAGAACTCGGTGGAGGCCGATTTCAGCTGAGCAGCCAGTAGGTGATCGTTGAGATCACGAGCGCGCCAAGGAAGTTGAGCACCAGGCCCTCGCGGGCCATCTGCGGGACGGTCAGGCGGCCCGAACTGAAGATCACGGCGTTGGGTCCGGTGGCGACCGGCAGCATGAAGGCGAAACTGGCGCTGATCGCCGCGGGAACCATGATCAGGCGCGGTTCCATGCCCGCGGCGACGGCGGCCGCGGCGAGTATCGGCATCAGCAAGGAGGTCGTGGCCGTGTTGCTGGTGATTTCCGTGAGAAACGTGACCGCCAGGCAGATGAGCAGGACCAGCAGCAAGGGCGTCCAGTCCGCCTGAGCTGCAAGCGCCGAGCCCAGGCTGGCGCTCAGGCCCGTGCTGGCGAAGGCGCCGGCAAGGCAGATGCCCCCGGAGAACAGCAGCAAGACGCCCCAGGGGATGCTGACGGCCGTCTTCCAGTCCAGCAAACGCCCGCCGGCGCCGTTCGGAATGACGAACATGGCGACTACCGCAAGCAGCGCCACGCTGCCGTCGTGGGCCTGGTCGAGGCCCAGCAGTCCGGACCAGCCGCCGAACGGTTCGCGACGGGTCACCCACAGCAACGCGGTAATCGCAAACACCACGAGAGTCCGCACCTCCTCGGTGCGCCACTTTCCGACGGCGGGCAGTTGCACGGGCGCGCGCAGTCTGAGGCCGCGGGTCAGCCAGAATCCGGCAATCGGCAGCATCACCAGGACCACCGGCAGGGCCCAGCTCATCCACTGCGTGAACCCCAGCTGGATGCCCGTGCTCTCCTCGTAGACGCGCATGAAGATCAGGTTCGGCGGCGTGCCGACCGGCGTGCCGGTGCCGCCGATACTGGCCGCGTAGCACATTCCGAGCAAAAGCGGCAAAGCCAGCCGCTTGTCGTCACAGCCCTGGATGACGGCCAGCGCGATCGGCAGCAGCATCAGGGTGGTGGCCGTGTTCGATATCCACATGCTGAGAACCGCGGCCGCGGCCATGAAACCGAACACCAGCCGGCGGCCGTCGCTGGCGCCGAAAAGATTGATCATCCCGAGCGCGATCCGGCGATGCGCGCCGCTCTTTTCCATGGCGGTGGACAGCATGAATCCGCCCATCAGCAACAGGATCAGCGGATCGCCTACCGCGTGCGCCGCCTGGGATGGCGGTATGGCCCCGACCAGGGGAAGCAGCGCGATGGGTATCAGGGCGGTGACCGGAATCGGCACCGCCTCGGTGATCCACCAGGCCGCGCAAAGCGTGGTCACCGCCACGGTCCATGCCACCGCCGGCCCGGAATCCCGCATCAGTAGGCCCGCCGCCAGGGCCGCCAAGGGCCCGGCAAACAGCATGACTTTCTTCAGCAAACGGCGGTTACCCCGGACCGAAGGCGGCCCGACACAATTCCAGCAGCGGATTGGGCCAGACGCCGATGACCACCAGCGCCAGCCCATTGGCGCCCAGCACTACGCTGGCGCCCCAGCCGGGCTTCAGCGCCTCCTGCTCCTGCTCGCGCGGAGTCTCCATGAACATCAGCCGGATGATCCGCAGGTAGTAGTAGGCCCCGACCACGGCGAATACGACCGCAACGACCGCGAGGGCCGTAAAACCCTGATCCACCAGCACCATCAGCACCTGCCACTTGGCCAGAAAGCCCGCCAGCGGCGGTATCCCGATCATGCTCAGCATGATGAGCAGCATGATGAACGCCATCCCGGGGTTGCGGCGGTAAAGCCCCCGGAGGCTGTCCAGCGGTGCGGCCTGCTTCTCCAGGGCGATGACCACGCCGAAGGCGCCGGCCGCCATCAGCACGTAAACCAGGGTGTAGAACAGCGCGGCGCTCAAGCCCTCGCCGCCGCCCGCGACGACGCCGAGGAGCAGGAATCCGACATGCGCGATCGCGGCCCATGCCAGCAGCCGCGCGGCCTGGGTCTGGGCCATGGCCACGATGGTGCCCAGGGACAGGGACGCGACCGCCATCACGATCAGCAGCAGGTTCCACTGCTCCTGCGACGCGGAGATCCCGTCAACCAGCAGCCGCACGATCAGGGCGAACGAGGCCAGCTTCGGGACCGTTGCAAGCAGCACGGCCACGCCCAGCGGCGGGCCGTCATAAGCGTCGGCCACCCACTGATGGAAGGGCACGGCGCCGAGTTTGAACGCCACCCCGGTCAGCACCAGGGCCGCGGCGACATACGCCCCCACGCTGTCGGGCGCGAGGGTCGCCGTTTCGCTCAGGAGCAGCGAACCCGACAGGCCGTAAAGCAGGGACATGCCGTACAGCATCGCTCCCGAGCCGATCGCTCCCAGCACGAAATACTTCATCGCCGCCTCGGCCGCGCGGGCGGAATCGCGCTGCAGCGCCACGAGCGTGTACAGGGCCAGCGCCAGCAGTTCCAGGCCGAGGTACAGCGTAAGCAGGCTGCCGGCGGACGCAGTAACGAAGACGCCCAGCAGCGCAAACAGGCCCAGGAGGTAGTACTCGCCGCGCAGCGCACCGGCCTCGCGCAGATCGCGCGGCGCGTAGACGAAAGCCACGACGCTCAACAGCACACCGGCAAACTTCAGCAGGCGCGCCAGTCTGTCCATAACGAACGCGCCACCGAACATTGCGCCGTCCGCCGCCGCGATGCAGGTCCACCCCACGGCGGCCAGCCCGGCCAGGCAGACTGCCTGAATGACAACCGGGTGCTTCCTGCCCACCGCCAGGTCCGCCAGCAGCAGGACCGGAATCAGCAGCGCCAGCGCCAGTTCCGGGTACAGCGGCGCCCAGTAGGCCACGTCGATCACCATCCCGCCACCTTCCCGGCCAGCACATGCCGGGCCAGCCCGTCCAGCGACGGCTCCATCATTTCAACCAGCGGGTCCGGGTACAGGCCAAGGACAATCACGGCAAGACCTATGCCGCCCAGCGCAATCAGTTCCCGGGTATCCAGGTCCTCGAGGCCCGCCACCCGGTCGTTCGCCACCTCGCCGAACACCACGCGCTTGAGCATGTACAGGCTGTATGCCGCGCCCAGGACAAGGATCGTGCCCGCGCCAAGGGCCACCAGCGGTTCGGCGCGGAACGACGCCAGGATGACAAGGAATTCGCCCACAAAGCCGGAAGTCCCGGGCAGTCCCGCGTTGGCGAGTGCGAACAGCACCAGCAGGATGGCGAAGACCGGCATGGTGTTGGCCACCCCGCCGAAATCGTCGATACGGCGCGTGTGGACGCGGTCGTAAAGCACCCCGACGCACATGAACAGGGCGGCCGAAATGAATCCGTGGGAAATCATCTGCACCATGCCCCCGCCCATGCCCAGCGCCAGCAGCTGGTCCTTGCCGGCGCCCGCGTACGCCAGGGGAATGAACAGGCCCAGAGTCACGAACCCCATGTGGGCCACGGACGAATACGCGATCAGCTTCTTGAGATCGCGCTGGGCCAGCGCCACGACCGCGATATAAACGATTGCGACCAGCGACAGGCCCACGATCAGCGGCGCGAACTGGTAGGCGGCATCGGGCGTGACCGGCAGGCTGAACCGCAGCATGCCGAAGCCGCCCATCTTCAACAGGATCGCCGCCAGAATGACCGAGCCGCCGGTCGGCGCTTCCACGTGCGCATCGGGCAGCCAGGTATGCACCGGCCACATCGGCACCTTGACCGCAAACGCGGCCAGGAATCCGAAGAACAGGAGCTGCTGCTCGGCAAGGGAAAGCGACTGGGCGTGCAGGTCGGGTATCGCGTAACTGTCCGCCTTCAGGTACAGATAGACCAGCGCGACC
>CAYMQG010000021.1:0-5293 GCA_964392625.1 uncultured Gammaproteobacteria bacterium
GTCGCCCTCACCGCCGTCATGCGAAAACTCCTGATCCTGGCCAACGCCCTGATCCAGCAAGACCGCCTGTGGACTCCACAAGCCCCTCTGATCAACCATGCTTGACAACATGGATACTCCAACGCTCCCACGAGGAGAGGGACGAATGACGGGCTTCAGCCGGCGCGGTGGAAAGCTCCGCGCACCAGCGAATATGCGCGCTTCGGCCCGTACAATTCGCGCCTATGAGTTCGTATCCGTTCGCCGAAATCGAACCGAAGTGGCAAGCGCGCTGGGAGCGTGAAGGCACCTTCAGGACGCCGGTCCGGCCCGATCATTCGCGGCCCAAGGCCTACATCCTGGACATGTTCCCCTATCCCAGCGGCGCCGGCCTGCACGTCGGCCACCCGGAGGGCTACACGGCGACCGACATCGTCGCCCGTTTCAAGCGGATGCGCGGCTACAACGTCCTTCACCCGATCGGCTGGGACGCTTTCGGCCTGCCGGCCGAGCAATATGCCGTGCGCACCAACACGCATCCGCGGGTCACGACGCGCCGGAACATCGACCGGTTCCGCACGCAACTGAAATCGCTGGGGTTCTCCTACGACTGGTCGCGCGAGTTCAGCACCGCCGACCCGGATTATTACCGCTGGACGCAGTGGATATTCCTCAAGCTCCACGAGCGCGGGCTGGCCTACCAGGACGAGCAGCCGGTGTGGTGGTGCCCCGAACTCGGCACTACGCTGGCCAATGAGGAGGTCGTGGAGGGGCGTTCGGAAGTCGGCGGTTTCGCCTGCGAACGCCGGCCCCTGAGGCAGTGGATGCTGAGGATCACCGAGTATGCAGAGCGGCTGCTGGACGGGCTCGACGGCCTGGACTGGCCGGAATCCACGCTGGAGATGCAGCGCAACTGGATCGGCCGCTCGGTGGGTTCGGAGATCGACTTCGAACTGATCGGCCGCGAGGAACAGATCCGGGTGTTCAGCACCCGCCCCGACACGATCTTCGGCGCCACTTTTCTCGCCCTGTCGCCGGAGCATCCGCTGGCGGAGAAGCTCGCGACCCCCGAGCGCATTGACGGGGTCCGGCGCTATTGCCGCGAAGCGGCGCGCAAGAGCCAGCGTACCCGCGCGGCCGACGCGCACGACCGCAGCGGGGTGGACACCGGAGCGCGGGCCCGGCACCCGGTCACCGGCGCGGACGTCCCGGTGTGGGTGGCCGACTACGTGCTGATGGGCTACGGCACCGGCGCGATCATGGGCGTTCCGGGCGAGGACCAGCGCGACTGGGAGTTTGCCCACGAACACTCGCTGAAGGTCGTGCGCACCGTCCAACCGCCGGAAGGCCACGAAGACGCGGCCTACAGCGGCGAGGGCGTGGTCATCAACAGCGATTTTCTGAACGGCATGCGAATGGAGGAGGCCAAGCAGGCCGCGGTGGACTGGCTCGAGCGGCGCGGCCGGGGGCGGCCGAGAATCGCCTACCGCCTGCGCGACTGGCTGTTCAGCCGCCAGCGTTACTGGGGCGAGCCGTTCCCGGTGGTGTTCGTGGACGGCGTTGCGCGGCCGCTGCCGGAAACCGAACTGCCGCTGACGCTCCCGGACCTGGAGGACTTCCGGCCCAGCGGTTCTCCGGAAGGGCCGCTGGCCAAGGCCGCGGACTGGCTGGACACGATCGATCCGTCCAGTGGCAGGCCGGCGCGCCGCGAGACCAACACGATGCCGCAATGGGCGGGCTCGTGCTGGTACTACCTGCGCTTTATCGATCCCCGCAATCCGGGCCGCCTGGTGGATCCGGAACTGGAGCGCTACTGGATGCCGGTGGATCTGTACATCGGCGGCGCCGAACACGCGGTGCTGCATCTTCTCTACGCGCGGTTCTGGCACAAGGTGCTGTACGACGCGGGCCTGGTGTCCTGCGACGAGCCTTTCCGCAAGGTCGTGCACCAGGGCGTGATTCTGGGCGAGCGTGAATACACCGCCTACAGGGACGCCGGCGGCGCGCTGGTTTCGGCCGACCGCGCGCGCCGCGTGAGCGGCTCGCAACCCGCGGCCTATGTCGAGAAGGACAGCGGCGCGGACCTCGAGCCCGTGCCCGTGAACGAGGACGAGGTGCTGAAGAGCGGGGAGAATTTTGTTCTGGCCGAGGATTCATCGGTTGTTCTGGAATCGCGAGCCCACAAGATGTCCAAGTCGCGCGGCAACGTGGTCAACCCCGACGACGTCCTCAGCCACTGCGGCGCCGACGCGTTTCGCCTCTACGAAATGTTCCTGGGGCCGCTGGAGAAGTCCAAGCCCTGGAGCACCCGCGGGGTGGAGGGCCCGCACCGGTTCCTCAACCGGCTGTGGGCGCTGCTGGAGCGCGGCGTGGTCGAGAAGGAGCCGGACGCGGAGCAGATGCGGCTCACGCATCGCACCATCGCCAAGGTCACCGAGGACATCCGGACGCTGCGGCTCAACACGGCTATCGCGGCATTGATGGAACTGGTGAATGCCGCGGCCCGCTGGGACGAACTGCCGCGCGCCGTTGCCGAGCCGCTGGTGCTGCTGGTCAGCCCTTTCGCGCCGCACGTGGGCGAAGAGCTCTGGGAACGGCTGGGCCATGCCGAGTCGCTGGCCAATGCGCGCTGGCCGGAGGCGCGCGAGGAATGGCTCAGGGAGGAGACGGTGGAGATCGCGGTGCAGATCAACGGCAAGCTTCGCGCCAGTATCCGGGTGGCGGCCGGCGCCGGGCGCGACGACGTGGTGGCGGCAGCGCGCGGGAACGAGCGGGTGGCCGCTCACCTGGCGGAGATCCCGATCCTGCGGGAAGTGTATGTGCCGGGCCGCGTCGTGAATTTCGTGGTGTGATTCCCATGCGGGCTTTCCCGGGAGGACTCATTGCCGGGGCGGGCGCGCTGTCGCTCGTGCTGGCGGCCTGCGGCTTTCAGTTTCAGGGGCCGCTTGAGTTCCCGGCGCTGACGGGGGGCATCTGGCTGCAAAGCGCCCACGGAACGACGCCGCTTCGGCGCGCCCTGAACGAGCAACTGCGCCTCGCCGGGGTCGTGGTGCACGCCGAGCCCGGGGAGGGCGTTGCAATCCTGCGCCTGCTGGACGACGAGAGCGAAGAGAGCCTTGTGGCGATTTCCGCGAACAATCTGCCCACGGTCACCGAAATCAGCTACCGCGTGAGGTACACGCTCAGGCACGGCGGGGCGCGGCTGATCGACGAGCGCGAGCGGCAAGTGAACCACACCCGCGTGCAGGACGAGTTCCGGGTGCTGGGAATGGAGCGGGAGACGGAGGTGCTGCGCGACGCGCTGGCCGAGGAACTGGCCTGGCAGATACTTCGCGACCTGGCCACGCTGCCGCCTCCCGCCGCGGCCGGCGGGCCATGATCAGCCTCTACAACACGCTGGGCGGGGAACGCCAGCCCTTCGTTCCCGGCAACGCGGACCGCGTGACCATGTACGTGTGCGGGCCGACGGTCTATGGTCCGGCCCATATCGGCAACGCCCGCCCGGCGGTGGTCTTCGACGTGCTGGCGCGCCTGTTGCGCCGCCGCTACAGGCTGGTCTACGCCAGCAACATCACCGACGTGGACGACAAGATCAACAAGGCGGCCGCCGAAAAAGGTGTGCCGATCGCGACGGTCGCGCAGCGTTGGATCCGGACCTGGCGGGAGGACATAGCCGGGCTGGGTGTGCTTGCGCCGGACCGGCAACCTCTCGCGACGGAACACGTGCCGCAGATGATCGGCCTGGTCAAGAGCCTGCTGAAGTCGGAGCATGCCTACGAGGCGGAGGGCCACGTGCTGTTCCGGGTGGGCGCTTATGCCGCGTACGGCGAGCTTTCCGGGCGCAATCGCGACGAGCAGATTGCCGGCGCCCGGGTCGAGATTGCGCCGTACAAGGAGGACCCGGCCGACTTCGTGCTGTGGAAGCCGTCTTCCGACGAACTGCCCGGCTGGGAAAGCCCCTGGGGACGCGGGCGTCCCGGCTGGCACCTCGAATGCTCGGCCATGGCCCGCGAACACCTGGGAGAGACGATCGACATTCACGGTGGAGGGCGGGACCTGATCTTCCCGCACCATGAAAACGAGATCGCGCAGAGCCGCTGCGCCCACGGCGCCCCGCTGGCCCGCTACTGGATGCACAACGGCATGATCCGCATGGGCAAGTCGAAGATGGCCCGGTCCCAAGGCAACTTCCTGACAATCCGCGAATTGCGCGGGAAGGTCCCGGGCGAGGTATTGCGGCTGGCCCTTCTGAGCGCTCGTTACCGGGACCCGCTGGAGTGGAGCGACGAGCTGGTTGCGGCGTCCCGGCAGCGCCTGGACCGCCTGTATCGCGTTTTGCTCGACTGCGCCGCGGAGCCCCGGGACGGAGGACTTGCACGCGCCGCGGAACCGTCAGCGGAACTCGTTCAGGCGCTGGAGGACGACCTCAACACGCCGATGGCCCTGGGCGCGCTGGCCGGGGAGGCGCGCAAGCTGCGGGCCGGGGCCGTGGAACCGGTCGCAGGCGCTGCGTCGCTGCGGGCCGGCGGCCTCCTTCTGGGCATTCTTCAGGCCGATCCGAAGGAGTGGTTTACGGCCACGGAGAGCGGGCCGGAGCTGACCGCCGAGGAAATCGAAACGCGCATAGGCGAGCGGGCAAGGTCGCGCGCCGGCGGCGACTATGCGGCGGCCGACCGCATCCGCCAAGAGCTCCAGGAATGCGGCGTGATCCTGGAAGACGGCCCGAAGGGTACGACCTGGCGCCGGACGGCGCTATGATTGGCCCATGAGCAAGCTGTTTGCCCCCCGGCGGACCGTGGTCCAGGTGGAAGAGAGCGCGGAGCTGGCGCCGAAATTCGACGCCAATGGACTTATCCCGGCCGTGGTCACGGACCACGGCAGCGGGGAACTGCTGATGCACGCCTACATGAGCCGCGAGGCCCTTGAACTCACGATAACCACCGGCGAGGCGCATTACTTCAGCCGCAGCCGGAACAAGCTCTGGCGGAAGGGGGAAACCAGCGGGCTGAAGCAGCGGGTGCGCGAACTGCTGATCGACGACGATCAGGACTGCGTGTGGCTGCGGGTGGAGCTGACCGGCGGCGCGAGCTGCCACGTGGGTTACCGGTCCTGCTTCTATCGCCGGGTCCCGCTGACTACGGGCGGCGGGCCGGTCGAGCTGGAATTCACCGAAAGCGACAAGGTGTTCGATCCGGAGCAGGTCTACGCCGGGCAGGAAAACCCCACCCGCCTGTGAGCGTCGAACCCCCGTCCCCGGGAACCTTGCGGGACGCACAGGAAGAGCTGCTTGAGGAACTGGGCTTCTTCGACAGCT
>CAYMQG010000022.1:0-14592 GCA_964392625.1 uncultured Gammaproteobacteria bacterium
ACGGAGAGGGTGGGATTCGAACCCACGGACGGCGTAAACCGTCAGAGGTTTTCAAGACCTCCGCATTCGACCACTCTGCCACCTCTCCGATGATCGAGGATCAGGCAGGGATTTTAGCCGTGCCGGCCATCCAGGGCCTCAGGGCGTCGGGGATGACGATGCTGCCGTCCGGCTGCTGGTAGTTTTCGAGCACGGCGATCAGGGCGCGGCCGGCGGCGATGCCGGAGCCGTTCAGGGTGTGCACGAAGCCGCGCGCGTCCCTGCCCTTCCAGCGGGCGCCCATGCGACGGGCCTGGAAGTCCCTGCAGTTGCTGCACGACGAGATTTCGCGGTAGCGATCCTGGCCGGGGAGCCAGACTTCGAGGTCGTACGTGATGGCCGACGAGAAGCCGGTGTCGCCAGACGACAGGACCACCCGGCGGTACGGCAGTTCCAGGCGTTCGAGCACGATTTCTGCGTGCGTGGTCAACTCTTCCAGGGCGTCGTCGGAATGATCGGGGTGCGTGATCTGCACCAGCTCGACCTTCTCGAACTGGTGCTGGCGGAGCATGCCGCGGGTGTCCTTGCCGTAGGCGCCGGCCTCGGACCGGAAACAGGGCGTGTGGGCGGTGTACTTGAGCGGCAATTCGGCTTCGTTGACGGTCTGGCCGGCGACCAGGTTGGTGAGCGGGACTTCGCCGGTGGGGACCAGGTAGCCGGAGCGTTCGCTTTCGATGCCGAACAGGTCCTGCTCGAACTTGGGCAGCTGGCCGGTGCCGATCAGCGATTCGGGGTTGACGATGAAGGGGACGTAGGCTTCGGTGTAGCCGTGTTCGCGCACGTGCAGTTCCAGCATGAACTGGATCAGGGCGCGGTGCAGGATCGCGAGTTCGCCGGTCAGGACGGTGTAGCGCGCTCCCGCAAGGCGGGCGGCGGCGCCGAAGTCCATCTGGCCCAGCGCTTCGCCCAGGGCCACGTGGTCTTGCACGTCGTCGCTGGCGGGGCGCGGCTCGCCCCAGCGCTTGAGTTCGCGGTTGGCGCTTTCGTCTTTGCCGTCGGGGACGGCCTCATCGAGCAGGTTGGGCAGGTCGAGCTCGATCTTGCGCAGGCTGGCCTGGACGGACTTGAGCTCGCCGCCGGCGTCGGCCAGACCATAGGTGGCCTTTTCGACCTGGCGCTTGAGCGCGTCCACGTCGCCGCCTTCGCGGGCGGCCACGCCGATCTTCTTCGAGAGTTTGTTGCGTTTCGCGCGCAGTTGCTCCACGCGCACCTGCCACTCCTTGCGCCGCGCTTCCAGCTCCGCGTAGGCGGCCGTGTCGAAGGCGGCGTCGCGGCGCGCGAGGTTGGCCGCCACGGTTTCGGGCTGCTCGCGCAGTAGTTTGGGGTCGATCACGATTCGGCCGCCTCGAATATGTCCACACCGGGCGGAATTGTCGGGGCAAAAACCTCGTCGTCAAGTTCGCTGTCGAGGTCCAGGCGAAACAGCAGCATCCGCACGCGGCTGCCGAGGTCGTCGGCGAACTCGAGCACCGCGGGCACGCTGCCGCGCAGGGCCAGGCGCAGGTCGCCCTCTTCCGCGTCGGCGCCGGTCAGGTCGAACCATTGCAGGCCGTCGTCGGATTCGGCCTCCTTGACTTCGTAGTTCTGGAGGACCGAGGCTTCGCCGGCCAGCAGCGCGGCGGCGGATTCGCGGAGTTGTTTGGCCTGCTTGTAGACGGTGACCTGCTCCAGTTCCTTGTCGAACATCGAGAGGTTCTCACCGTCGGCCCAGATCATCAGTTCGTCGGGTTCGAGGTAGTCGAGGCGGAAGCGGCCGGGGCGGGAGAGGTAGAGGCGGCCGGTGCTTTCCTTTTGGAACACGCCGGCGCCGTCGTATTCGAGTTGGGTGAAGTCGGCCTGGAGGTGCTGGGTGGTCTGGAAGAAGCGGGTTAGGGGGGTGTCGGGTGGTTCTTGGGGGGAAGCGATGGGTGCTAAGGCCAAAAGCGCCAGAGAGACCCAAAACTTGCGTGTACGGCCTGGGAGCGAAGGCGTCCTCGCCTTCGTGGAGGGCGGGACGCCCTCCCTCCCAGGGTTCATTCGGGGCCTCCGACTATGCGGCGTTCGCCGCGGCCGTCGGGGGCGGAGACTACGCCGGCGCGTTCGAGTTCTTCGATCAGGCGGGCGGCGCGGTTGTAGCCTACGCGGAGGCGGCGCTGGACGTAGGAAATTGAAGCGCGGCCGGTTTCGGTGACGATTTCCTTGGCCTGCGGATAGAGTTCGTCCACTTCGCCGTCGGCGCCGGGGGTATCGGCTTCTTCGGACTCCACCGGGCCTTGGGTGACCTGGTCGTCGTAGCTGGGGCCGCCGGTGCGCTTCAGTTCGGCGACGACCTTAAGCACTTCGGCGTCTTCCACGAACGCGCCGTGCACGCGCAGCAGGTCGCCGGATCCGGGCGGGAGGTAGAGCATGTCGCCCTTGCCGAGCAGCGTCTCGGCGCCCACCTGGTCAAGTATCGTGCGCGAATCGACCTGGGAGGCCACGCGGAAACCGATCCGCGCCGGGATGTTGGCCTTGATCAGCCCGGTAATGACGTCCACCGACGGGCGCTGGGTGGCCACGATCAGGTGCAGGCCCGCCGCCCTCGCCTTCTGCGTGAGGCGCGCGATCAGCGTTTCGAGTTTCTTGCCGACCACCATCATCAGGTCGGCCAGCTCGTCGATCACGACCACGATGCGCGGCAGCGGTTCCAGTTCCGGCCCCTGCTCTTCCTCGTCGTTCTCCGGCGGACCGTGCATGGGCGAACCGGCTTCGCGCGCGGCCAGGAGTTGCGCGTTGAAGCCCTCCACGCTGCGCGTCTTCACCCAGGACATCAGCCGGTAGCGGCGGTCCATCTCGGCCACGCACCAGCGAAGCGCGTTGGCCGCCTCGCTCACGTCGGTGACCACCGGGCACAGCAGGTGCGGGATGCCCTCATAGACCGACAGTTCCAGCATCTTGGGGTCGATCATGATCATCCGCACCTCTTCCGGCGAGGACTTGTAAAGCAGGCTGAGGACCATCGCGTTGATCGCCACCGATTTGCCCGAGCCGGTGGCGCCGGCCACCAGCAGGTGCGGCATCTTCTGCAGGTCGTCCACGACCGGGTTGCCGGCGATGTCCTTGCCCAGCCCCAGCGTGAGTTTCGAATTTGCGATGGCATAGGTTTGCGAGCGAAGGATTTCGCCCAGCGTGACCAGCATCCGTTCGTTGTTGGCGATCTCCAGGCCCACGGTGGACTTGCCCGGCATGGATTCGACCACGCGCACGCTGTGCGCCATCAGCGAGCGCGCCAGGTCGCTGGCCAGGCTGGTGATGCGGCTGGCGCGGATGCCCGCGGCCGGTTGCACTTCAAACAGCGTCACGACCGGACCGGGAGAAACGGCGACCACGGTGGCGCCCACGCCGAACTCCTGCAGCTTCTCCTCCAGGCGCCGGGCCTGGTCGTGCAGAACGCTTTCGGACTGCAACGAAGTTTCCGGGGGCGGATCGGACAGCAGGCTCAGTGACGGCAGGTCCCCGCCGGTTGCAGGCTTCACGGGCATGTCCGGCTCGATCTTTCTCGGCCGCTTGGGTTCGGCGGCAGCGGCGCGCCGCCTGCGCGCCGGGCCGGCGATCTTCGTCCTGCGCGGTTTGCGGACCTTCGACGGCTCGCGGCGGCCGACCAGCGAAAACAGTGCTACGAGGCCGGAATACACGCCGTCCCACAGCCAACCGAGACCGCGTAGCGTCAGGTGACCGGTGGCCTGCGTCAGGCCCACCCAGGAAAGGCCGGTCACCAGCGTGATGCCGGTCATCCACAGCGCCAGCAGGACCACCCAGGCGCCCATGTCACCCAAAATCGGCGCCAGGATGTCGTCCAGCCAGACGCCTATGTCGCCCCCGCCGAGCCCTCCGCGCGCCGAAATCTCGAGCAGACCGCAGCCGCATACGACCACCAGCACCAGGCCGGCGGCGCGCACGCCCGCGTCCGGCCAGGACCAGTCGTCGCGGGCCCTCGATGGCGCGAGGTACCAGGCGCTGAAACCGATCACGGCGACGGGAAACAGGTAGGAGGCGCTGCCGGCCAGGGCAAAAGCGAGTCCCGCAAAGGCCGCGCCGGCGATACCGATCAGGTTGGAGCCCCCAACGCCGGCCTCAACCGCCTCCGGAATATGGCTGACCAGGGCGATGAACATCAGCAGGCCCAGACCCAGGCAGAGCCACAATCCGCCTTCGCGCAATGCGCGCTCCAACCAGGTTCGTTCCTTTGCCTTCACTTGGCGGCTAATCTTATTCCGGTAGTGTCCCAATAGAAACCCGGATAAACTTGCCGCCGTGCCGAATTCCGTCGCCCGACTGCTCATTCTGGGATCCGGTCCCGCCGGCTATTCCGCGGCCGTTTACGGGGCCCGCGCCAACATGTCGCCGGTGCTGATCACGGGCAGCGAACCGGGCGGCCAGTTGATGACCACGACCGACGTCGACAACTGGCCCGGGGGGCGCGAGGGATTGCTCGGGCCGCAGCTCATGGACGAGTTGCGCGAGCACGCCGAGCGGCTGGGCACCGAGGTGATCTACGACCATATCGAAGACGTGGATTTGTCGGAGCGGCCGTTCACGCTGAAGGGCGGCCTCGACGAATATCGTGCCGAGTCGCTGATCATCGCCACCGGCGCCACGGCGCGCTACCTGGGGCTGGAGAGCGAGCAGAACTACCTGGGCAAGGGCGTGTCGGCCTGCGCCACCTGCGACGGCTTCTTTTTCCGGGACCGGCCGGTCGTCGTGGTCGGCGGCGGCAATACGGCCGTTGAAGAGGCGCTGTACCTTTCGAACATCTGCTCCCGCGTGACGCTGATCCATCGCCGCGACGAGCTGCGCGCCGAAAAGATGATGCAGCAGCAACTGTTCGAGCGCGCCGGTCCGGACGGCCCGATCGACATCCGCTGGGACCGGGTGCTGGAGGAAGTCCTCGGCGACGGCGACCAGGTGACCGGCGCGAGGATCCGGAGCACGAAGGAAGAAGGCGTGACCGAGGAACTTCAGGTGAACGGCGTGTTCATCGCGATCGGGCACGATCCCGCGACGCAATTGTTCGTGGACTCGCTCGAGCACAAGGACGGCTACCTGATCACGCGCGGCGGCGATTCGGGCGGCTTCACGGCCACCAGCGTGCCGGGCGTGTTCGCGGCCGGCGACGTGGCCGATTCCGTTTACCGCCAGGCGATCACTTCCGCGGGCACCGGCTGCATGGCCGCGCTCGACGCCGAGAAGTTCTGCGACGCCAATCCCCTGTAGGCGACGGCTGCTAACCTTTAGCCCGTGCGGATACGGGTGCTCGACAACATCAGCGAGGTCGCGGCGGGCGACTGGAATGCGCTCGCCGGTGGCTCGCATCCGTTTCTGCGCCACGAGTTCCTGAATGCGCTGGAAACGTCGGGTTGTGTTTCCGCGGAAACCGGCTGGCAGCCCTGCCATCTGCTGTTGCTCGACGACAGGAACAAGACAGTCGGCGCTATGCCACTCTATCTCAAGAGCCATTCGCGGGGCGAGTTCGTGTTCGACTGGGCCTGGGCGTCCGCCTATCAGCGCGCGGGCTACGACTACTACCCCAAGCTGCTCAACGCAATTCCGTTTACGCCGGTGGCCGGGCCGCGCTTCCTGTGCGCGGATGCGGAATCCGGGGCTGACGGTACCGAGCCCCCTGCCCTGCTGCTGGCCGGCGCCGTGGAACTGGCCCATCGCCTCGAGGCCAGTTCACTCCACTGCCTTTTCCCCACTCCCGAAGACGCCGGGTGGATGAAAGGAAAAGGCATGATGCTGCGCACCGATTGCCAGTTCCACTGGCACGACGACGGCTACGCCGATTTTTCGGACTATCTGAAGACCTTCAGTTCCGCCAAGCGCAAGAAGGTCAACCGCGAGCGCCGGCGCGTGCACGAAGCCGGGATCCGCTTCGAGACGCTAAGCGGCGACGCGCTCACGCCGGAACTCTGGGAGACGCTGTATCCGCTCTACGCCGCCAGCTACCTGAAGCGCGGCCAGTATCCGTACCTGAACCACCAGTTCTTCGAGCGGGTCACGCGTGACATGCCCGAATCGCTGGTCGTATTCCTGGCGCGGCTCGACGGCGAAGCGGTCGCGCTGGCCATCTGCTTCCGCAGCGACACCGCGCTCTACGGCCGCTACTGGGGCAGCCGCGGCTACTACCACAGCCTGCACTTCGAGACCTGCTACTACCAGGGCATCGAATACTGCATGCGCGAGGGGCTGAAACTCTTCGACCCCGGCGTGCAGGGCGAACACAAGCTCGCGCGCGGCTTTATGCCGGTAACGTCATACTCGACCCACTGGGTGCGCCACGAAGGCTTCGCCGACGCGCTGACCGGCTACCTCGCCTCCGAGCGGGAACAGGTGGCGCGCTACGTCGAAATCGCCGGCGAACACACGCCGTTCAAGCAGGCCTCCTGACGCTTCGGCTAAGCCTTTAGGCTTCTCAGTATTTCCGTCACGATGAGATAGAGGCCGGCGGAACCCAGCACGGCCGACAAGACATTGACGCCCATCACGGGAACAAGCGAGAGGCCGACCATCTGGCTTCCGCACACTGCCCCCACGTAGCAAAGAGCGATCCGGCCGAGTGTGGTCCAGATGTCGCCGTCGCGGGTCACCACCTTGAACCCTTTCGACAGCACGAGTGCGACGACCACTGCGATTACGAGATTAACGAGAGCTGCAGACATTTCCACAATTTTTTCCTCCCAAGGAAAAAAGATATTCCCGATCATACGCCCGCGCGTCCCGCGCGCGTGATCGCGTGGAAATGAGGATAGATTATCTGTTTATTAACAGATAGATAGAATCTATTCCTCGATTATATATAAGGAATACGATCCGCAGCAGCGGGACTCGTGCAGCGGCCCGTTCGGGCCTCGGCATTGCACGCCCGCGTTGGGGGCGTTACTGGCCGGCGGTGAACGTGTTGATGTAGGCGGTGACGTTCTTGATCGCGTCGGGGGTGGGCAGGACCATCGCCATCGGGCGCATCTGCGTGTCGAAGATGTTGCGCGGGTCGCTGCCGCGCACGCCCGAGATGTAGTGCTCCATCTGCCGCACCGTGTACCAGTCGTGCTGCCCGGCAACGGCCGGCGCGTTGAGCGCCTGGTTGCCTTCGCCCGCCGCGCCATGACAGGCGATGCAGGTGGCGTAGCCGATGGTGCCCGTGGCGATATCGCCCTGGATCGTATCGGGCGGCCTCGGAGGCGACAGGGTCAGGAGGTACGCGGCCAGGTCCTCGACGGCCTGGTCGTCGGCCAGAGTCAGCGCGATTGCGCGCATCAGCGGACCGTAAACGTCGTTCGAAGCCTGGCTGCAGGCGCCGCCGGAGGGCAGCCCGCCCTCGAAATGGGTCGCCAGTTCGGCTTCGATCTCGGCGTAGTCGGGCGACTGGGCCTTGGCGCGCTCCAGCGTGCCGGCCACGTCGGCCACGTCGCAGTTGTCCCTGGCGCGCAGGCCGGCGCGGAAATTCTTGAGGCTGGTGATCACGTACCAGTCTTCCTGGCCGCCGATCTTCGGAGCGCCGTATTTCTCGAAGCCCTCGCCCTGCTCGCCGTGGCACACGGCGCAGACCTCGAACTCGGCCTCGCCGCGGGCCGCGTCACCGGCGGCGAAAGCGGTTCCCGCCGCGACCATGGCGGCGGCGCTGATCATCAAACAGGCTAAGCGCTTCATACTTTTCCTCTGCTTCTCTGGCAAACCGGCGCGAAAGGTATCCGATTCCACTAACCGATACAAGATACGCGCGTTCTCAACCTGCTTATTTTACGCCGAATGGTGGGTACACTGCACGCATGGAGTGCGCACTTTTCTTCTGCCACCGGGCCGGTTCGGACGAGTCCGGACAGCTCGAGATCCGGGGCATTTTCGACGAACTTCGCGCGCCGTCGTTTCCGGCGCGCCAGCCGCGCATGCGCCTTGCCGGCCTGGTGAGCTGGAACGACGGCGAGCGCGGGCGCGTGCCGTTCCTGATCGAGCTGCTGGACCCGGGCGACAAGGTCGTGTTCACGATCCAGGGCTTCAGCGAGGTCCAGGAGTCGCCGGGATCCGCCGCACCGCCGCGCACGCAGCTCAACCTGCCGCTGGAGGACGTGACGTTTCCGGAGCCGGGACGCTACCGGGTGCGGATCGACGTTGACGGCACGCAGGTCTACGGACCGTCGCTCTACCTCGGCAAGGCGCCCGACGCCGACGCCGAATGACGAACGTCCCCTACTTCGACGCCGACACGGTGCGGCGCGTCCTGCGGATGGACATTTGCATCGACCTGATGGCGGACACCCAGGCGGCGATCAGCCGCGGCGAAATCACGCCGCCGCTGCGGTCCTTCGTCCGTGTCGCCGGCGGCAAGGCCGGCATGGGCATCATGCCGGGCGACACCCCCTCCGCGTTCGGCGCCAAGCTCGTGAGCCTCTACGCGGGCAATCCCGCCCGCGGACTGCCCTTGATCCAGGGCTGCATCCTGCTGTTCGACCGCGAGACGGGGGCGCCGGCGGCGCTGGTTGAAGGCGCTTCCGTTACCGGGATCCGAACGGCCGCGGCCAGCGGGGCCGCCACCCGCGCGCTGGCCCGCGAGGACGCTTCGGTGCTGGCGCTGTTGGGCTACGGCGTGCAGGCGGAGACGCACCTCGAAGCAATGCGCTGCGTGCGGCCGGTGCGCGAGGTCCGCGTTTGGGGGCCGAGCCCGGAGAAGGCCGGGCGCTTCGCCGCCGCCCATGGGGAGGACGGCCTGGCCGTGACCGCCGTCGAAACGGCGCGCGAGGCCGTGAGCGGCGCGGACCTCGTCTGCGCGGTGAGCGCCGCCAGCGAGCCGGTCATCGAGGGCCGCTTGCTGGCGGACGGCTGCCACGTCAACCTGGTGGGATCGCATTCGCCCACGACCCGGGAGGCCGACGGCGAAACCATGCGCCGCGCGCGCGTGTTCACCGAGATCACGGACTTCGCGATGAAGGAGGCCGGCGACATCCTGCTGGCGATCGACGAAGGATTTCTGACCGAAGGCGGCCTCGCCGGCGAAATCGGCGCGGTGATCGAAGGCGTGATCGAAGGGCGCCGCGGCGAAGACGAGATTACGCTCTACAAGAGCCTCGGCAACGTCGCCCAGGACCTCGCCGCCGCCCACTACATCGCCGGGCAATAGCCCCCTGGGAGCGAGGACGTCTCGTCCTCGTTTAGTCCAACTGGTCCGTGTACTTGAACGTGGCGATGTACGAGATCACGTCCTTGCGCTTCTGCTCGGTGTCGAGCACCTGCGCCATGTAGCGCATCTGCGTCCCGTAGATGTCGTCGCGCTGCTGGCCGCGCGCGCCGCTTAAGAAGTCGTCGAGCTGCCGCAGCAGATACCAGTCGAACTGGTTGGAAATCCGCGGAGACCCCAGCAGCGTCGAGCCCTCGCCGTTCGGCCCGTGACAGGCGACGCAGGTCTCCTCGTAAATCTTGCGGCCTTCCTCCGGGTCGCCGTCCACGGTGATGGGCAGCGTCGGAGCCTCCAGGGAATGCATATGGGCCGCCATGTCGATGATCGCCTGCTCGTCCGGCACCTGCGCGATCGCCATGTTCTTCATCTGGTTGCCGTAGATGTCTTCCAGCGGACCCCAGTAGCCGCGCAAATTGGCTCTGTAATTGACCATCTGCCGCTCGATGTACCAGGTGTCCTGCTTGCCGGCCGCCGGCGTGTTGAGCAGCGCGTTGCCCTCGCCCGCCTGGCCGTGGCAGGTGCCGCAGAAGAAATACAGCTGCGCGCCGCGCTCGAGGTCCGGCTCGGCGGCGGATGACGCAAGCGGAACGGTGAAGACCAGCAGGCTGAGCAGGGCGATTCTTTTCATCGATTGGATGCGATTCGAAGGCACTTGGGGCAACCGGCGCGAACTGTACCAAAAGCCGCGCTCTATGCAAAGCGTTTACGCCGGCGAAATATACAATTTTCGGGAAGTGAATACCGGCGCCGACATTCCCGGCATCGAGGACATTCGGCGCGCAGCCGAACGTATCCGGCCGTACGTTCATCGCACGCCGGTGTTTACCGGCAATACGGTCAACGAAATCTCGGGCGCCGAAGTCTTCTTCAAGTGCGAGAACCTGCAGAAGGCCGGCGCGTTCAAGGCCCGCGGCGCCACCAACGCGGTTTTCTCGCTGTCCGAGGAGGAAGCCGGGCGCGGCGTGGCCACGCACTCGTCCGGCAACCACGCGGCAGCGCTGGCCCGGGCCGCGGGCTGGCGGGGCATCCCCGCGACGGTCGTCATGCCGAACAATGCGTCGGCGATCAAGAAAAAGGCCGTGGCCGGCTATGGCGCCAGGATCGTCTATTGCGAGCCGACGTTTCTGGCGCGCGAGGAGATGCTGGCCGAGGTCGCGGAAAGGACCCAGGCCGTGGTCGTTCACGCGTTCGACGATCCGCGGGTCATCGCCGGGCAAGGAACCGCAGCGCTGGAGCTGTTCGAGCAGGTCGGCAATATCGATACGGTGATTGCGCCGGTGGGCGGCGGCGGACTCCTGAGCGGCACGGCCCTGGCGGCAAGGAGCCTGTTCCCGGCCGCGCGGGTGTTCGGGGCGGAGCCGCGCAACGTCGATGACGCCTGGCAATCGCTGAAGTCCGGCCGGATCATGCCGGCCACCGGGAAAGCGTCGATTGCGGACGGGCTGCTGACCGCGCTGGGGAAACTCACGTTTCCGATCATCCGCGAGCATGTGACCGGGATCATCACGGTCAGCGAGGAATCGATCGTCGAGGCGATGCGGCTGATGTGGGAGCGCCTGAAGCTGATCGTCGAGCCGTCGTCCGCCGTAGCGGTGGCCGCTCTGCTGGCGCGACCCGACGAATTTCAGGGCCGGCGCGTCGGGATCATCCTCTCGGGCGGCAACGTCGATCTGGACAAACTGCCCTGGGCGTGAGGGCCCCTAGCCTGGTCGTCCGATTCGGCGCCGTTGTGGCGCCTGAACCACTCCAGGATCGCGCTGACCTTGGCCAGTAGCTGGCTGGGCCGCGCGGCAATGCTGTGCGAGGCGCCCGGCAGGCGCACCAGCGCGGTTTCGACGCCGCGCAGCTTGAGCGCCTGGTAGTACTGCTCCGATTCCCACATGGGCGTGCGCCAGTCCTCTTCGCCGGTCAGCAACATCGTCGGCGTCGAGACCTCGCCGGCCAGCGACAACGGCGAGCGCTCCCAGTAGCCCATCGGGTCGTCCCAGGGCAAGGCCGGGAACCAGTACTTGGAGAAAACCGGCGCGTAGTCGGCGCTCAGGGCAAAGCTTATCCAGTTGATCACCGGCTTGGCCACGACCGCGGCCCGGAAGCGGTCGGTCTTGCCGACGATCCAGGCCGTCAGCACGCCGCCTCCGCTTCCGCCGGTCACGTAGAGCTGGTCCGGATCGATCACGCCGCGGTCGATGATCGCGTCCACCGCCGAAATCAGGTCGTCGTAGTCCTCGCTGGGGTAGTTGTGATGGATGTAGCCGCCGAAGGCGTCCCCGTAACTGGTGCTGCCCCGGGGGTTGGCGTACACCACGACGTAGCCTGCGGCGGCGAACAACTGCACTTCCACCGAGAAATGCGGCCCGTAGGCAGCGTGCGGACCCCCGTGAATTTCCAGCAGCAGCGGGTATTTCTTCGCCGGATCGAAGCCCGGCGGCCAGACCACCCAGGCCTGGATGTCCTTGCCGTCGAAGGCTGACCGGTACCAGAACTCCTCCACCTGCCCCAGCTCGCGATAGTCGAGCAGGTTGGCGTTGAGCCGGGTAAGCCGGCGCGGCTCGTCGGTGCCTCGGCCGACCGCTATATCGGCGGGCGAAAGGGCGTCGCCGCGCGTAATCGCGTAGGTGTCGTTGCCGCCCACCGAGTATTGCGCGCCGGTGTACGGGCGGGTCAGCGCCAGGCCGCCCAGCTCGCCCGTGATGTCCGTCAGCCGGCCGTCCAGGTCCACGTGGGCCAGCCGGGTCAGGCCCTGGTCCTCGTAGGCGAAATAGAGGCCCTTGCCGTCGGCGGACCAGCGCGGCCGGGACACGTCCCGGTCGAGGTCCGGCAGCAGTTCGCGCCGCCCGCTGCCGTCGGTGTTCATCGCGTAAAGGCGCGTGATCTGGTAGCTGCGCACCTGATCGTCATAGCCGGTCCAGGCGAGCATCGTGCCGTCGGGCGAAACGGCCACCGAATTGTCCGGTCCGTCGCGGTCGGTCACGGCCTCGACGTCGCCCCCGTCCAGGCCGACCCGGTAGATCTCGGAGTTGGACGGGTTGAGTTCGGCGTCCTCGTTGCGGTTGCCCGAGAAGTAGATGTTGGAACTGTCGGGCGTCCAGGCGATCGAGCCGCCGTGGTTATGGTCGCCCGAGGTCAGCTGCCGGGGCGCGCCGCCCTCGGCGGAGACCACGAACAGGTGCGTGTAGCCGTGCGGAAGGCGCCCTGCCCCGTCGGCCCGGAACACGGCGCGCTGCACGACCTCGGGGGGCCTGGCCCAGTTCGCGCCCTGGGGCCTGGCGGGCAGCGAACCCATCGTGGGCGGCTTGGAAGGCACCAGCAGGGCGAAAGCCAGCCACCGGCCGTCGGGCGACCAGGCGAGATTGCGCGGCGCGCGGTCCAGCCGGGTGACCTGCAGCGTCTCGCCGCTGGACATCCAGCGCACGAATATCTGCACGCCGCGGCCGTCGCTGGAAAGATAGGCCACGCGGTCGTTGTCCGGCGCGATCCGCGCGCCCCTGTCGTTCACGGCACCGGTGGTGAGCGGCCGCGCGTTGCCGCCGTCGGCGCCGATGCGCCACAGGTTGGAGCGGCGCCGGTCCTCCATGATGTCCATGAAGTTGCGGGTATAGACCACGAAGGAGCCGTCGGGACTCACCTGCGGGTCGCTGGCGTAGGCCAGCGAGAACACGTCCTCGGGCGCGAAGCTGGGCTTGCCGGCCTGAAGGGCGGGGGCGATGAGCAGAAGGACCAGGGCAATACGCAGTTTCATGTTCGTTATTCGGTTGTACGGGGCCGCAAGGATAGTGCATCTCCCAGGTACAATCGGGGTTCGATGAAGACTGGTGACTCCGCTCCCCGCATCGTCATCCGCCCCAACAGCAATTTCACCGGCCGCGGCGCGTTCTGGCTGTTCGTCGCGATGACCCTTCCGGTGCTGGGAATCGCGGTGGCCTGGGCGCTTCGCGGCTACTGGCTGATCCTGCCTTTCGCCGGCCTGGAACTGGCCGTTCTGGGCATCGCGCTGGCCCTAAGCGTGCATCGCGGACGCTACCGCGAAACCGTCCGTTTCGGCAAACGCTACGTGCACGTGCGCAGGGGTTATGCGGGCCGTCAGGAACGGGTAGAATTCCCCCGGCCCTGGACCCGGGCCTGGATCGAACCGGGCGCGAGTCCTGCCTTGCCTGGGCGCCTTTTTTTGGGAGCGGGCGGCACGTCTTGCGAACTGGCCGCCTGTCTCACGGAGGAGGAAAGGCAATCGTTGTGCCGGCGCTTGCGCGAGTTGACGCGCGTGCCGGTTACCGCGCAGAAGTAGAAAGTAGTAAGGAGCAACCGTTTGATGTATCGCAGCAAGGCACACGGCCGCTGGCTGTTTATCGGAATCGCCGCAGCCGCGCTGGCCATTGCCGGACCGGCGGCAGCGGATTGGGCCCTGGATTTCCCCGCCAGCGCCACGGAACTCGGAAACAAGGTGCGCGGCCTGCACCACCTGGCCCTGATCATTTGCGTCGTCATCGGCATCATCGTGTTCGGCGTGCTCGGCTATTCGCTGGTCAAGTTCCGCAAGTCGCAGGGTGCGCAGGCGGCGAAGTTCAGCCACAGCACCAAGGCCGAGATCGTCTGGACCGTGATTCCGGTCCTGATCCTGGTCGGCCTGGCCATCCCCACCGCCCGTGTGCTCATCGAAATGGAGGACACGCAGGCGGCCGATCTGAGGATCAAGGTCACCGGCTACCAGTGGAAATGGCGCTACGAGTACCTGGACCACGGCATCAGCTTCTTCAGCAACATCGACGACGCCAGCAATGCCGCGTCGATCCGCGGGGCGGGCCTCGAACTGCACGAACACTACCTGCGCGACGTCGACAAGCCGATGGTCGTGCCGGTGGGCAAGAAGGTGAAGCTGCAGCTCACCTCCAACGACGTCATCCACGCCTGGTGGGTGCCGGAGTTCTACGTGAAGCGCGACGCGGTGCCCGGAACGATCAACGAGACCTGGTTCAAGGCCGAAAAGACGGGCACCTACCGCGGCCAGTGCGCGGAACTGTGCGGGCGCGGACACGGGTTCATGCCCATCGTCGTGGAGGTCCTGGAGCAGGATGAATATGACGCATGGGTGGCCGGGCTGACGGCGCCGCCCGAGCCCGAAGCACTCGAAGAACCCGAAACCGTAGCTGGCCAGACAGCGGCCGCCGCATCCGGCGGCGCAGCCTCCCGATAACCCCGGGGTAATCGAATATGAGCGACACGACACACGAAGAACATCACGACGGCCCGCACGCCTCGGGAATGTGGCGGTGGCTGACCACCACCAACCACAAGGACATCGGCACGCTGTACCTGGTGTTCAGCCTGATCATGTTCCTGGTGGGCGGCACGATGGCGCTGATCATCCGCAC
>CAYMQG010000023.1:0-20244 GCA_964392625.1 uncultured Gammaproteobacteria bacterium
GGGTGACGGCGGGGGGGGAGGGGTCGGCGGAGGAGGCGGGGGTGGTGTGGGCCTTTGTGACCCACCGCCTCCGCAGGCGTCCAGCGCGAGCGCCAGCGCGGGCAGAATGAGAATATCCGCACGAGACGGATTTTCCCGGCGCCGGCGTATCGCCCTTTCGAGGCGAGCCTGCAAGAGTTGAATTACGGTTCCTGATTTAGACATGAGCCTGCCTCCTTACCGAGCAAGATCAATTGGTTGAAAAGGTAGTGATGGTCAGTGTGATAACCATACTGATAAGCGTTTCAAAGATTCCCTAAAAAAGCCTTATAAGTCAGTTGAGTAAACAATCAACTCCAATGAGGAGGAGTAGTCGGCCATATAGTATCAATTAGTTTCATACAGTATCATGCGGTAATATAAGACGCTGATATAATTGAATAATGCTGAATCAGAGGGTTCTGACAGCCCCATTTCGGTTCAGACAGTCATTCAATTTCAGTAATACCGGAAGTGATAATCGATGAAACGGCCGAGTCGGCTTTCGACGACGTTTGTGAACAAGATCAGCCGGCCCGGCCGGTACGGCGATGGGCGCGGCGGCTACGGGCTGAGTCTCCTCGTGAAGCCCAAGCGCGCGGGCGGACTGTCCAAGACCTGGTCGCAGCGGGTGATCGTGTCGGGCAGGGCGCTCAATATCGGGCTGGGCGCCTGGCCGGTCGTAACGCTGGCGGAGGCGCGCGAGCGGGCGCTGAACAACCGCCGCGCGGTTGCGAACGGTCACGATCCGCGCCAGAAGCCGCGCTTCGTTCCCACATTTGCGGATGCGCTGGAAGAGACCATCCGGATTCAGTCCCAGGCATGGAAGAAGGGGGGCAAGAGCGAACTCCAGTGGCGTTCGAGCATGGGCACCTACGCGCTGCCCCAACTGGGAAAGCGGCCAGTCGATTCGATCGAGCCGCGGGACGTGATGAACGTGCTGCTGCCCATCTGGAGCACCAAGCCGGAATCCGCGCGGCGCATCCGCCAGCGCATCGGTGCGGTCATGAAGTGGGCGGTCGCGCAGAGTTACCGCAGCGACAATCCCGCAGGCGATGCGCTTGGGGCGGCGCTGCCGAAAATCTCGAACGCACAGACGCACTACCGCGCGCTGCCTTACCGCCAGGTTGCCGCTGCCTTGCGCAAGGCCCGCTCCGCGAACGCCTACCCGGCGAAAGTGCTGTGCCTCGAGTTTCTTACCCTTTGCGCGGTGCGCAACAGCGAAGCCCGGCTGGCGCTCTGGGACGAGATCGACGAGGACAGCGCAACCTGGACGATACCGGCCGGGCGGATGAAGGCCAATCGCGAGCATCGCGTGCCGCTGTCGGGCCGGGCGCTCGAGGTGCTTTTGCAGGCGCGGGAGCTGCGGGACAATACGGGTTACGTGTTTCCGTCGTCACGGGGCCGGCCCATGGGAGAGAACACGCTGGCCCGGTTCTGCCGCGAGTTGAACCTGGGCTGCGTTCCGCACGGCATGCGCAGCAGTTTCCGGGACTGGTCCGCCGAGTGTTCGGACGCGCCGCGCGAGGTCTGCGAAATTGCGCTGGCGCATGTCAATTCGGACCGCGTGGAGCGGGCCTACCGCCGCACCGATCTGTTCGAGCGTCGGCGGACGTTGATGGAGGAGTGGGCGAAGTTTCTGAACGGCTCGGGGGGCGCTGACTCCTAGTCCCCTAGTCCTGACGGCCTCCCGGCACGGGCATGCGGTAGCCGACGCCGCGTTCGCTGAAGATCCAGGCGGGGTCCTCGGCGCTGTCGCCGAGCTTGCGGCGCAGGTTCCTGACGATTACGCGCACCCGGTTCACGTCGGCGTCGTCGCCGCGTCCCCAGACCCGGTGCAGGAGCGTGTTGTGGCGGACCACCCGGCCCGCCTGGCGGGAGAGCAGGGCCAGGAGTTCGTATTCGGTGGGCGTGAGCGCAACGGGGCGCCCGGACACGGTGACCTTGCGCGACTCGTAGTGAATGGCGAGTTGGCCGTGCACGAACGGCTCCGGATCGCCGCGCCGGCGCAGCGCGGCCCGTACGCGCGCCACGAGCTCGGCCCGCGAGAAGGGCTTCACGATGTAGTCTACGGCGCCCGCCTCGAACGCGCGCACGATGGTCTCGTCGCGGCCGTAGCCGGAAATGAAGATGACCGGCAGATCGGAGAGCTCCGGAACCTGGCGCAACAGCTCGATGCCGTCGGCCGCGGGCAGGACCAGGTCCAGCAGCAAGAGATGCGGCCGCTGGGCACGAACCATGGGGCCGAGCTCCTCCGGCGTTGCCGTTACCAGCGGTTCGAAGCCGGCGTTCGTGAGCGCGTCGCGGACAAAACGCAGCATGCGAGGGTCGTCGTCGAGTACGAGTATGCGTGAGGGCTCTGCGGTTCCTGTGTCCCGCAGGTCGGAAGCGGGTGTGTCCAGAGCTGCCTCCGCCTTAGCGGGGACGGTGAAGGTAACGGTCGTGCCCCGTCCGGGGCCGTCGCTCTCGGCGCGAATGCGGCCGCCATGCGCCTCGACCAGGCCCCGGCAGATTGCGAGCCCCAGACCGTGCCGCGCCGTGCCGCCGGTGACGCGCTTGCGGAACAGGTGCGGCAGCAATTCCTGGGCGATGCCGCTGCCAGCGTCGGCAACCGAGATGGTGACGTGTGCGCCGTCGATTGCGGCGGCGATGCGGATGGGGGTCGATTCGGGGGCGTGGCGGGCGGCATTGGCGAGCAGGTTGTCCAGCACCTGCGCGATGCGCCGCCGGTCCGCCATCACCAGGGGCAGGCCGGCCGGAAGGTCCACGACGACAGCGTGGCGGCCGCCGCCGGCCAGGAAGGCGGCCCGCGCGCGCTCCACCAGGTCGGCCACCTTCGACGGCTCGGGAAAAACCGACAGCGTGCCCGAGTCGATGCGGCCGGCGTCGAGGAGGTCGCTCACGAGGTGGCGCATGTGTTTGGCCTGCTCGGCGATGATGCGGAAGAATTCCCGCATCTCCGCCTGGTCGAGGTCCGAAATGTCCTCGATCAACGTGTCCGCCGATCCCTTGATGGCGGCCAGGGGTGCGCGCAGCTCGTGGCTGACCAGCTCCAGGAACTCCGCGCGCATGCGCTCGATCTCGTCGAAGGGCGCAAGGTCCTGCATGGTCACGACCATCGACCCGCCGTGGCCGTCCTCCGCCCTAATCGGGGTGGCGTTGATGAGCGTCCGGACGCTGCGCCCGTCCGGGACGGAGAGAACCATCTCCTCGAGGCGCACGATCTCGGTGATCGAGAACCGCTCATTGAGCGGCAGCTCCGCGAGCGATATTTCGCGACCGTCCGCGCGCCGGCAGGACACGATTTCCAGGAGCTGCTCAATATTATGGTCGGGCTTGCGAAGGGTCTCGACAATGCGCCGCGCCTCCCGGTTGACCGACAACACCTGGCCGGTGTCAACGTCGAACACGACCACGCCGATCGGCGAGGTATCAACCAGCGCCTCGAGATTGGCCCTGGCGCGGCGCTCGCTGCGGTGTGCGCGGGCGTTGGCGACCGAGACCGCCGCCTGGGACGCGAACACCATCAGGACCTCCTCGTCCGCCTCGGTGAACTCCCCGCTGCCCGCCTTTTCGCAGAGAAAGAAGTTGCCTACGCTCACGCCACGATGGAGCATCGGCGTGCACTGGAACGCAGTGTCAGGAATCGGCGACGGCCCCAGTCCGAGCGTGCGGAAGTAGTCCGTGGAGTTGGCGTGCCGAAGTGGTGCCTCCAGCGCCCTGAAGTGTTCGAAAAGGCGCACGTTGCCAGACCGGGTCAGGAGTTCGCGCTGTTTCTCGGGGTCGATGCCCGACAAATAGCCGTCGGTGGGGGCGCCTGTCTCGTCGACGGCGGCAATGATTCCTATGCTTGCGCCGGTCAGCGCGCGGGCGCTGTCGATGATCTCGCGCAGCACGGTATCGATGTCCAGGCTCGCGCCGATGCGCAGCATGGCGTCGGTGAGCGACAGGTCGCGCACTTTGGTTTCGGCGTTTTGCTGCGAGTTGTCGGATCGACTCAAACCGGCTTTTCCACCACTGGGTGTTGCGACATGAATTACCGTAAGAACCCTAATCTACATGAAAGAATTACGGAAAAAACTATTTTATACATATAAAGCTAACGATGTTGCAGGCAAAATTATGGTTTACAAGAATAATGTATATACGCGGGGGTACGCAGATGAGTAGATATGACGTATTTAGGGTCGGATCGTTCGTAGTTGATAGTTGGAACATTGCCAGATCGGAACTTGAAACGTGAGCCAAGTGCGCATGCTGGGCTTGCGGTCGGTCGTATTGAGGACCGGCCTGAGCAAAAGTACGCTGTATCGCCTGATTAAGCAGGGCAGCTTTCCTCCACCTCTCCAGTTGGCGGTAAGGGCCGTCCGATGGCGCTCCGACGAGGTCGATAACTGGCTGGCAAATCGCCCCCGCAGCGTCGGCCCCACCCCACGCGAAGTAAATTAAGGGTCTTATTTGGCACAGCGTCAACTCATCCGAGGAGAGCAATACCCTTGAGCCAAAGAACGCTTCTGATCATCGCCGGCGTAATCGTCGCCGTGATTCTCTACTTCGTGATAGACACGCATTCCGACGTCCACCACCTCACCGAAAAAGTAGAAGAACTCCTCGCTCGCTAAACCCCCCCCTGGGAGCGAGGGCATGACCCTCGCGACGTCCCGTCCTCCCAGAAGGCGAGACGCCTTCTCTCCCAGGATACGACCGAACCATTGACACATACGTATACATACCCATGAAAAGAAAACTTACGCTCACTGTGGACGCAGAGTTGCTCCTGAGAGCAAAAAAATACGCGCGCTCGCGGGGCGTATCGCTTTCATCTCTTGTAGAAAGCTCTCTGCGAGCAATGGCCGCGAGCGATAAGTCCTCTTTCGCATCACGCTGGCGCGGCCGACTGGAGCCGGCCGGACGCGACGACTCACGATACGAGGCGCTGGCCGAGAAATATCTGTAAAAGCTGCTGGACACGGATGTCCTCATCAATTTTCCCCTTGGGAGCGAGGGCATGACCCTCGCGGCGTCCCGCCCTCCCCGAAGGCGAGACGCCTTCGCTCCCAGGTGGCGTCCCGCCTTTCTTGAATCACCTGCCGCCGGCCCCATATCTCCGCTAGAATCCTTACCGTCGGCCCCGCGCGACAGCCCGGCGCCGCCTTTTTCAAGTCTCTATGGGAGAAACGCCGGATGAGCGATACCAAAATCTTTGTTGACGGTCTGATGGCCGCGGTGCTGCGAGACGGCGTCGTACGGCTGGAGTTCGGGGAATTCGAGGCCGAAACCGAAGGCGGCGACGACGCGCCGCCCAAGATGATCCCCAAGACCCGGATCGCGATGCCCTGGCCCGGCTTTCTCCGCACCCTGCGCATGATGCAGGAAGTCAACGAGCGCCTGAAACAGGAAGTCGAGAAGCAGCGGGCCGCCCAGGCCAACGGCGGCTCCGCCACCTGACCTGGGAGCAAGGGCATGACCCTTGCGGCGTCCCGCCCTCGTAAAAACCAGTGAGCAAGCAGCCCGAAACATCCAACGACGCGGAACGTCCCGCAACGCCGCTTCGCGCCGCGCTGAGCAAATACCGCGGCGGCTTCATCGCCATCGCGGTGTTCAGCTCGCTGGTGAACATCCTGATGCTGGTCTCGCCGGTGTACATGCTGCAGATGTACGACCGCGTGCTCACCAGCGCCAGCGCGGAAACGCTGCTGATGCTCACGCTCATCGCCGTGTTCCTGCTGGCCTGCTTCGGCCTTCTCGAATGGGTGCGCCAGCGCCTGATGCAGCGCATCGGCCTGGCGCTCGGCCTGAACATGGCCAACGACGTGCTCACCAGCGCCTTCCGCAGCAACCTGGCCAGCCAGGGGCAGGCCGCCAGCCAGCCGGTGCGGGACATCGACAACATCCGCCAGTTCATGGGCAGCCCCACGATATTCGCGTTCTTCGATATTCCCTGGACGCCCATATTCACCGCCGTCATCTTCATGTTCCATCCGCTGATGGGCGCGGTGGCCGTGTTCGGCGCGGTCGTGATATTCACGCTCGGCATCCTCGCGGAGTTTCGTTCCCGCCTGCCCATGCGGGCAGCGGCCATGGAGGGACTTCAGTCGCATCAGCTCCTCGAGTCCTCGATGCGCAACTCCGACTCGCTGAAGGCCATGGGCATGTTCGATGGCCTGATCGGCCGATGGCAGGGACGGCACCGCCGTTCGGCGTCGTTCCAATCGGCCGCCTCCGGACGCCTGAGCGTCCTGCTTTCCGCCACCAAGGCGTTCCGCTTCTCGGTGCAGGTGGGCATGCTGGGCACCGGCGCCTACCTGGTGCTGGCCGGCGACCTTACCCCCGGCATGATGATCGCCGGCTCCATCATCATGGGTCGGGCGCTGGCGCCGATCGAGCAGGGCATCGGCGCCTGGCGCGGCTTCGTGGGCGCCCGGCAGGCCTGGCGGCGCGTCAACGCGCTGCTGGAGAACTTCGGCGCCGACGACCGGGGTCCCGGAACGGAGCTGCCGCGTCCGTCCGGCAAGGTCGAGGCCGAGAACGTCACCGCAGTGCCTCCGGGGGCTGAAGTGCCAGTGGTGCGGGGCGTCAATCTTACGCTTCAGCCGGGGAGCATTACCGGGCTGATCGGCCCCAGCGGCAGCGGCAAGTCGTCGCTGGCCAGCGTCATGATGGGCGTGTGGCAGCCGGTGGAAGGCGCGCTGCGGCTCGACGGCGCGGAGATCGACGGATGGCCGGACCGCCTCCGCCTGAAACACTTCGGCTACCTCCCGCAAACCGTGGAACTCTTCGACGGCACCGTGGCCGAGAACATAGCGCGCCTGGAGCAGCCGGACGACGAGGGCGTGATCGGCGCCGCCCAGCGAGCCGGCTGCCACGAAGTGATCATGCGCCTGCCTCAGAACTACACCACGCCGATCGGCGTCGGAGGCCGCGGCCTGTCCGCCGGCCAGCGCCAGCGCGTCGCCCTGGCCCGGGCGCTGTACGGCGATCCGGCCTACGTGGTGCTGGACGAGCCGGACTCCAACCTCGACAGCGAAGGGCAGGAAGCGCTCGGCAAGGTGCTGGAGGCCCTGAAGGAGCGGAGCATCACCACGGTGCTGATCACGCACAACGTGCGCCTGCTGAGACGCGTGGACCAGATCGGCGTGATGCAGGAGGGCAAGATCGTGAACTTCGGCCCGCGTGACGAGGTGCTGGGGCAGTTCGGCGCCGCGAAACCCCGGGCCTCTCCGCCCGCGCAGGCGCCCGCCGCCCCCGCCGCCCCGGCGCGGCCGATACAGGTGAAATACACGCAATGAATATTCAAGTGCAGTCGGCGCCCGACAACTGGCGGACCAGGGCGCTGGCGTTCCTGACGCGCATCCTGGAGACGCCGCCGAAGATCGAGGAGAACGAGTCGGTCGATCCGCTCAAGGACCGCGCCATGTGGATCGGCGGGACCGTGGTGAGCGTGGCCCTGGGCACCTTTATCCTGTGGGGTTCGCTGGCCCCGCTGGCGCAGGGCGTGGTGGCCATGGGCCTGGTGGAGGTGGACGGCGAAAACAAGACCGTCCAGCACCTGGAAGGGGGCATCGTCAAGACCCTGCACGTGCGCGAAGGCGACACCGTTGCCGCCGGCGACCCGCTGCTGGAGCTGGACGACACCAAGCCGCGGGCCGAGCAGGAACTGCTCGAAGCCCGCTACTACGGCGCCCTGGCCCAGATCGACCGGCTCAATGCCGAACTGTATGGCCGCGAGGAATTGGCTTTTTCCCGGGAGTTCGAGCCCCTGCGCGGCGATCTCCGGATCGAGGAAATCCTGCAGGCCCAGATCGACCTGTTCAAGGAGCGGCGCGGCCAGCACGCCGGTGAAATCGAGATCCTGAAGGGCCGGGTGGAGCAGCTGGGCGAGCAGGTCAACGGGCTGACGTCGCGCCGCGACGCCGCCCGCCAGGAGCAGGAGCTGCTGGAAAAGGACGTCGACGCGCTGGCGAGCCTGGCCGAACGCCAGCTCGTGTCCGAGGACCAGCTTACCCAGCGGCGTCTGAACCTGGCGCAGACGCGCGGCCAGGTGGGCCAGATCATCGCCGAGATCGCCGAGGCGCAACTGTCCATTGGCGAGACGCAACAGCGGATCATCCAGTTGCAGAACGATTACCGCACGGACCTTTCCACCAGCCTGACCGAGTCGCAGAACCTCTACTTCGAGACCGGCGACCGCCTGTTCGCCGTGCGCGACCAGGTGGCGCGCACGCGCATCATCGCTCCGCTCGCGGGCAAGGTCATCAACATGCAGGTGCACACCGTGGGCGGCGTGGTGCCCTCGGGCCAGCCGATCATGAACATCGTGCCGGAGGACGACAGGCTGATCGTCGAGGCCAAGGTGATGCCCACCGACAGGGACAACGTGAACGTCGGACAGGAGGCCCGCCTGCGCATCACGCCGCTGAACCAGCGGGCGACGCCCGAACTGCTCGGCGAAGTCGTGCTGGTTTCCGCCGACATCCTGACCGACAACGACGCCCAACAGCAGTATTACATCGCGCGCATCAGCATTCCCGACTCGGAGTACGTCAAGCTGGGCGACAAGGACATCCGCCCCGGCTTCCCCGTCGAAGTGACTTTCAGCGGAGGCAAGCGCACGATGATCCAATACCTTGCGGAGCCCCTGTTCGGCACCCTCCGTCGAGCCATGAAAGAAGAATGACCACTTTCACTAAAACCCGGGAGCGAGGGCGTCCCGCCCTCGTAATACTCGCCGCCTGCATCTTCTTGGCAGCCCCCGCCACCCACGCCCAGCAGAACGTGGCCGGCGACGCCCCCTACACCCTGAACGAGGCCCTGCGCGACGCCCTCGAACGCGATCCCCGCATCCGCGCCGCCGGCAGCCGCGTGCAGGAAGCCGGCGAGGAGTTCGCCGAAGCACGTGCCCTGCGTTTCCCCACCGTCAACCTCACCGGGGGCCGGGGCTACGGCTACAACCGCAACGAGGCCCGCAGCCTCGGCATCTACGAGGGCGATTCGCGTACTTCCGGCCTGCAGGTCACGCAGACCATCTATTCCTTCGGCCGCATAGGCGCGCGCGAACGCGAGGCCCGCGCCATGATCGCGGCCTCCGGCTTCGATGCCGAAGACGTCCGCCAGTCGGTGCAGCGCGACGCGGCGGTGGCCTACGCCGAGCAGATCTACACCCGCAGGATCCTCAACCGCCGTATCGAGTTCGAGAACCTGGTCGCCGAGCAGGAGACTTCGGTGCGCGAGCAACTGGAGCTGGGCAGGTCCGACCAGACGCAGGTGCACGAAGTGCTGCGCTACCTCCACCAGGCGCGGGCGGAGCGGATCGAGGCGGACACGGCCTACCGGCGCGCGCAATATGAGCTGGCGCGCCTGACCGGCGCGATCCGCGAAAACCTCGATGCCGAAGGTCTGGGGATGCTGGAGCGGGCGCAGCCCGAAACGCTGGACGCGGCCCAGAGCCGCGGCCTGGAGGGCGCGCCGATAGCCGGCAAGGCCCGCCAGAACCTGGTTGTGGCGCGCAGCCGGATGGAATTTCAGCGCTCCGAGCTCTGGCCCCAGCTTGAATTGAAGCTCGGCGGCTCCGACGGCTACGTGGGCGAAATCAAGACCCGCGACGCCGACGCGCAACTGATGCTGCGCATGCCGATCTTCGAGGGCGGCCGGAAGTTCGCGCGTGTGCGCAAGGCGCGCTACGCGATGGAAGCGGCCGAATACGACATGGACGCCGACATGGAGCAGCTCGAACTGAACATCATCGTGTCCTGGAACCTCGTCAACGGCCTGGCGCAGGCCTGCGAGGAACTGGAGCGCTCGCTCGAGGACGCCGGCGAGATCGTGTCCATCGTCGAAGAGAAGCTGCTGATGGGACGGGGCACCGTGCTCGACCAGCTCGAGGCCGAGGAGATCGTCGCCCAGACCGACGTGACCCTGCTCGAAAAGCGCATGGAACTCGCCCAGGCCCGCATCGGCCTGCTTCGCACCCTCGGCACCCTCCGTCCCGCGTTGTAACCCGGGAGTGGGGGCATGTCCCCCACGACGTCCCGTCCTCCCTAAAGCCTTCGGATCGCGTCCCCGACGCCCACTCGACCCGCCTGCACGACCTTCGCATTGATGCCCCGAAAGCAGAGCTCCTTCCCGCGTCGCGAGTTCACGAACTTCACCGCTTCCAACCCGAACCGGGCCGTGAACTTCTTGCAGCCGGTGTGCGGAATCGCAGTGACCTCGATGATGGCCGAACCCATTGCAAGCCGCGTGCCGGCGGGAAGGTTCTCCCTGGCGAGGTCGAGGTCGACGAAGAACTGATCGCCCGCGAGCGCCCAGCGCTCCCTGGACCTCGCCACGAGCGAGATGACCCGCGCGTTCATGATATTGAGCTGCATATCCGGATGCGCCGATCCATCGGCCGTCATCCGACTCCCGCGCGAGCGCCAGTTGTCTCCGACGAGTCCCTCGGCGACGTCCAGCTCGCCTGATTCCAACACCTCTCGCTGGTCGGTGTCCGGTCGGCGAACGATCATCGCGACGACCCCGTGGTCCTTGGGGGACGCGAGGATTTCGGGCAGCCCCGCTTCGAGTTCGTCCGCGTTCAGAAAACGCATGATCCTACTCCTGGCTCTCCCCCCTCGGCTTACTCGTAAGTCTCCAGCAGCTCCGCCGTGTGCCCGGTCGTCCAGCACGGGTTGTACGAATATCCCCGGATGATCTCCACCGGCTTCAGCGGCAACAATTCCTCGTTGTCCGAGTAGCCGAACTCGAGACTCGCTTCGCCGGAATAGACGTTGATCGCGCGCGTGTTGCTGATCCGGTTGCGGATCAGCTGCTTCGTGGCCGGCACGCTGGGGCTCATTGCCGGGTAGTAGCGCACCGAGTAAAGCCCGCCGAAGGTCGGCGCGGCCGAGTCCTCCTCGCGCTTCTCCAGGCGCATCGACAGGTCCACGATGCGGTAGCCCTCGCGGTCCACGACGCCCCTCAGGTTCGTTCCCACGCCCAGCGGCTTGATTACGGGATGGTTGGGCGGGACATGGGTCAGGTGAATGCGGGCGATCTTCTTCGGCCAGCCCATGAAGTTGCCGAAGGTCATCGTCCAGTCCTTCGACACCCACATCGCGTTCATGAAGGTGCCGGGTTCGCCGTTGTACGAGCACCGCAAACCCACCACGCCCTCGGTGTAGCGGGTGCGCTCCGGGTTGTCGTAGACCAGTTCCGGGTTGTCGCCGGGCACGCACACCAGCTCGTCCACGATCGCGAACGCGCGTCCCGTGGGGTCCGGCTCCAGCGGCGCGGGCAGGTAGCGCGCCACCTGTTCGACGTCGGCGCGGTAGTCCACGAACAGGAAGTGCCCGCCGTAGTGGTGCGGCGTGGGCGTGACCAGCGCCGCCTTGCCCTCCGGCGAGAGCGGGTTGCTGTAGCCCTTGAGGTTCAGTTCGCTCACAGTTCGGCGAGGATTTCTTCGGTGTGCTGGCCGGCCTTGGGCACGTCTCGGAACAGCGTCGGGCGGCTGCCGCCCACGGACACCGGCAGCGCCGGCAGGGCGGCCTTTTCGCCGGCGTATTCGCCGTCCGGCACGGTCACTTCGAGCAGCCCGCCGGAGGCGGTCAGGTGCGCGTCGTCGAAAAGGTCCTCGGGCCGGGTAATGGGCGCGAACGGCAGGCCCGCCTGCGCGCAGCGCTCCATCAGCTCGGCCGGCGTCATGGCCGCGAAGGTCTCCTTGATTTTGGGGATGAACTCGTCGCGGCGCGCGACCCGACCGGAGTTGGTCTTGAGGTCCTCGTTGCTGCCCAGCTCGTGCAGTTCGAAGGCCTCGCAGAACCGCACCCACTGCACGTCGCTCACCACGCCCACGAAGATCTGCTCGCCGGTCTTCGTGGCGAACACCTCGTAGATGGCCCAGGCCGACACCCGCGCCGGCATCGGCGTGGCGGCGGTGCCCGTGACGGCCTTCTGCGCCATGTGCTGGCCCACCAGGAACACCGCGCTCTCGTAGAGCGTGGCCACCACTTCGCAGCCGCGCCCGGTGCGCTCGCGCTCGTTGAGCGCCGCCAGCACGCCCAGCGCGCCGAACATGCCGCCCTGCACGTCGATCACCGAGGCCCCTGCGCGCAGCGGCTTGCCCGGCGGACCGGTCATGTAGGCCAGCCCGCCCATCATCTGCGCCACTTCGTCCAGCGCCGCGCGGTTCTCGTACGGACCGGCCTGAAAGCCCTTCTCGGTGCAGTAGATCAGGCGCGGATTGCGCTTCGACAGCGTCTCGTAATCGAGCCCCAAGCGCGCCATCGCCCCGGGACGGAAGTTCTGGACCAGCACGTCGGAGCGGTCGGCCAGCTTCAGCGCCGCGTCCATGCCCTCCGGCGACTTCAGGTTCAGGCAGATGCTCCGCTTGTTGCGGTTGTACATCGGAAAGTAACCCGCGCCGGACCCCGGAAGCCTTCGGGTGGGATCGCCGCCCGGCGGCTCCACCTTGATCACGTCCGCCCCCAGGTCCGCCAGCACCAGCCCGCAGGCCGGCCCCATCACCATGTGCGTCAGCTCCAGGACCCTAAGCCCCGCCAGCGGCCTGCAATCACCCGTATTCACAGCCCGGCAGCGTACCGCGTTTCCCTCCGCGCGCGCAACCACCTGGATAAACCGAAAAAATGAGTAAAACTCGTGAAATAGCTCGAATTTTCGAGCTGACGCAAGAAAAAGGTTGTGTGGTACAGTCCCTTTACCGACTCCAAAGGGTCCAATTCGGATCCGGAGCATTGAACGTTAACGATCATGAATCCTTCGAAAGTTTCTCAGCGGAAAACCAGGAGGGTTGCTCACTACATCATCAGCCACACGCAACCGTGGCAACTTGGTGCGACCAAGTTGTGCAAGGTCATGTGGTACGCGGACGTGCTGCATTATCGCCGGCATGGACACAGCGTATCCGGCCAAAAATCGTATGTCCGGATGGACAATGGTCCTGTACCCAATGACATTTATCAGGCACTGGAAAGCCTCATGAAGAGCAAGAAAATCGTCGAGCGGCGAACACCTACGCCGGTTGGGGATCGCAAGGAATTCTTGCATCTGGAACGAGCTGAAGCATCGTGGTTTTCCCCGGAAGAAGTGGAAACGCTTCATGAATCAATTGACGCCATCGTTCCGCTGTCGGCGAAAGAGGCAAGCAAGCGAACTCATGGGCCCATTTGGGAAGAACTCGCAAACGGCGAGCAAATGCCAATACGGGCTGCAGCCGTCATTCCGTCAGATGTACTGCCTGAAGACCTGGCTTTTGCCTTGGAACATAAGGCTGCCTTTACCGAATGAGCGATGCGTTTTGCACGCCCTCCCACGGGGTTCAAGATCCGTCTGACCCCGACAATAAGCGCTTATGTGGAATCCGAAAAGGCTAACAACCCGGAATTTGGTCGTTTCTGGGACGACCTCGTCGAACATCTCAAGATAGTAGCTCACCGAATAGGCGTTCCGGAGCCGAGGTTGGGTCCTGGCTGCCGTCTCTTTGTCACGGGGCCGGATCCGGAGTCGAGGCAACCCCGAATTTTTGTGGGCTACCTTGTGATGGGTGAAACGGTTTACATCCGCCTGCTAACGGTTTCCTGAATCCGTTCGCTAGAACGATCAGGCCACTACTGCGGCGAGGATTACTCCGAGGAAAATGTGTATCGCAAGGAACGCCAAGGGCAGGGCGGTCGCCAGTCCCTTGGGCGGGGTTTCGTTTGGGAATTATGTATTAAATTCCGCACGGCATGTGCCGGACATTGGAGCCTGCATCCAGAATGATCTTCGATGAGCTTAAGCAAGCGCCGGACCCGGACGGCATACTGAACCCTGGCGCCCCGGGCGCCGGGCAGATACGTTGAGAGCCGGACATGAGACTTTTCTACTCGCCGTTCCACAGTTTCGTACACAAGACTTTGGTCGTTGCGCACGAGGCGGGCCTTTGGGAGACACTCACCCGAGTGCCCACTTTCCCGTTCCGCGACCTCAATGGACGATTCGTCACCGGTCAGTACGACATGAGCAAACTCGCTCCGCTGGGGAAGGTGCCTTGTCTGGCGCTGGCGGACGGGACCGTCCTGTACGGCAGTCAAACCATTGTCGAATTTCTCGACGCGCAACGCGTCGCGAACAGGCTTTATCCCCCGGACGGAGCGAAGCGTTGGGATGCGCTGCGTCGCCTTGCGCTCGGCGACACGCTGTTCGAATGCGCCGTGCAACTGAGCATGGAAGCGTGGTTACCGGAAGAAGCACGCCGCCGAACACTGTACGAATGGGTGTGGCCCAAGATCGTGGCGACATTGGACGAAGCCGAACGTTGGGCGGCAACAAACCCGGACTTCGATATCGGTTCGGTTGGCTTGCTGCAAGGTGTCAGTTACCTTGGCGAAGAAGGAAGTGCCGAAGACCTCTTGCACCCGGGGTACCGGTGGCGCGACGGACGACCTGCGCTGAGCGATTGGTACGACGCGGTCATCCAACGCCCATCGGTGCAAACACACTTGAATGTCGATTATGACGGCGAAATGTCACCGGAGAACCACCAACGCCATGTCCAGGCCGTACTCGACCTGAGGAAAAACCGGTAGATGATTGACTTCTATTTCTGGCCGACACCAAATGGGCAGAAGGTGGCGATCATGCTTGAGGAAGTTGGACTCGAGTACACCACAATCCCCGTCAATATCCTCAAGGGTGAGCAGTTCGCAAAGGATTTCCTCACGATCAGCCCCAACAACAAGATTCCGGCGATCGTGGACCACGCCGACGGAACCGGTGGCCCCCCTTTCCCGCTTTTCGAATCCGGGGCGATACTGATCTACCTTGCCGACAAGACGGGGCAGCTCTTGCCGTCATCCCCCCGATTGCGCGTCGAAGTCCTGCAGTGGTTAATGTTTCAGATGGCGAGCATTGGGCCCATGTTCGGTCAGTGCGGGCACTTTCTTGGCTATGCGCCCGAGAAGATTCCCTATGCGATAGAACGCTATCAAAACGAAACACTTCGATTGTACAAAGTCATGGATAAACGGCTTGCGGATGTGCCATATATTGCCGGCGACTACTCTATCGCCGATGTTGCGATCTATCCGTGGGTCCGTGTGCGCTGGCTGCACGAAATTGACATCACCCGGTTTCCGAATGTAGAGCGCTGGTACGACACCTTGTCTGATCGACCGGCAGTTCAACGCGGATGCGCCCTGCTGATAGAACATGAAGTGATCGGCGACCCGTCCGATGAGACTCGCGAAGCGTTCTTCGGCAAGACACAACTGGAACAGGGACGGTAGAAATGGCCGATATCACACAGGTGATTCTGGAACGCCGTCCCGACGGCGTACCGCAAGCAAGCGACTTCCGCCTGGAGTCCACACCTTTGCCGACGCCTGGAGAGGGTCAGATTCTCATCAAGGTTCACTATCTGTCCCTGGACCCGTATTTGCGAGGAAAGATCTCCGGGCGGCATATGTCGGGAGGCGTTGAACCAGGGTCGGTCATGGCGGGTGAAACGGTTGGCGAGGTAATTGAGGACCATCTGGTCAAGTCGATCAGCACCTACGGGGACACGTTGTACATGAAGGGATTGTTGTCCATGCAACGCGACTGATCTCGTGCGCTCCCGTCAGCTAACCATTACTGCGGGGGTATTCCCGCCGTACTGTGCGGTTCAGGCCCAGGGGCGATTGTGACGATCGGCGTGTTCGAAGGCTTCGATGGCGGCGGCGTGTTCGTTGAGGGTGAGGGCTATGGGGTCGAGGCCCTTGAGGATCATTTCGCGCTCGCGGGGCTTCATGGAGAAGGGCAGGGCCTGTTCGTCGACGCGCTGGACCTCGCAGGCGCGCAGATCGACCGTCAGGCGGAGTTCCCGGCGTTCGGCCTCGGCGCCGAGCGCCTCCACCTGTTCTTCCGGCAGGACCACCGCCACGATGCCGTTCTGCGCGCAGTTGGCCTGGAAGATTTCGCCGAAGCTCGGTGCGATGATGGCGCCTATACCCCAGTCGGCCAGCGCCCAGACGGCATGCTCGCGCGACGAGCCGCAGCCGAAATTATCTCCGGAAATCAGTATCTTCGCTTCCCGGTAACGGGCCCGGTTCAGCACGAAGTCCGGCGCCTCCTCGCGCGTCGCGACATCCGAGTAGCGCCAGTTGGCGAACAGGCCTTCGCCCAGGCCCTCGCGCGACACGCGCTTCATCTCGCGGCTCGGAATGATCGCGTCCGTGTCCACATTGCGCCGCATCATGGGCGCCGCCACGCCGGAAACAACGCCCCTCACGGTCCGGCCCCCATCAGCTCAGTTTGCGGGGGTCCGTCAGGCGGCCCACGACGGCGGAGGCGGCCACGGTGGCGGGGCTGGCCAGGTGGGTGCGGGCGCCCGGGCCCTGGCGGTTCTCGAAGTTGCGGTTGGTGCTGGACACGGCGCGCATTCCGCCGAATCCGTCGCCGCCGGCGTAGAAGCACATGGAGCAGCCGGACTCGTGCCACTCGAAGCCGGCGTTCTCGAACACCCGGTGAAGGCCCTCGGCTTCGGCCGCGGCGCGCACCGCCATGGATCCGGGAACGCAGATCGCCTTGACGCCCTCGGCCACGCGCCGGCCGTCGAGGATTTCCGCCGCCGCCCGGAGATCGGACAGGCGCGCGTTGGTGCACGAACCGATGAAGGCCGCGCCGATTTCAAGCTCTTCCATCTGCTGGCCGGGCGCCAGGCCCATGTAATCGAGCGCGCGGCGCATGGCCTCGCGTTGCCCGGCCTCCCCCGAAGGCTCCGGAACCTGCGCGTCAACGCCGATCGAGTGCTCCGGGCTGGTGCCCCAGCTCACCTGCGGCGCCAGCCCGTCGCAGTCCAGCTCCAGCTCGCGGTCGAATACGGCGCCTTCATCGGTCTTCAGCTCGCGCCAGGCCGCCAGCGCCTGGTCCCAAAGCGCGCCTCGCGGAGAAAACTCGCGCTTGTTCACGTATTCGAACACGTCCTCGTTCGGCGCCACCATGCCGGTCCAGGCGCCGAACTCGATGGCCATGTTGCAGAGCGTCATCCGGCCTTCCACGCCCAGCGCATCGATCGCATCGCCGGCGAACTCGACCGCGCAGCCCAGGCCGCCCATCGCGGAGTGCTTCGCGATCACCGCCAGGATCAGGTCCTTGGCGGTGACGGCGGGGTCCGGGCGGCCGACAAAGTTGACGCGCATCGACGCCGGCTTCTCCACCCTGAGCGTGCCGGTGGCCAGCGCGTGCTCGGCCTGCGTGGTGCCGATGCCCCAGGCCAGCGCGCCCAGGCCGCCCACCGAGCAGGTGTGGCTGTCGGGACACACTAGCGTCAGGCCGGGCAGGGCGATGCCCAGTTCCGGCGAGATGACGTGCACGATGCCCTGGCTGGGGTCGTCGATGTCGAAAAGCCGGATGCCCGCCTGGCGCGCCGCCTCGCGGGTGGCGGTGATGAACTCGGCGCCTCCGGGCATGCGCGTCAGCCCGGGCCGCCCGGGCACCGTATCGACGATGTGGTCCATGACGCAGAAGGCGCGCTGGGGATGGCGTATCGCGCGCCCGGCTTTCTCCAGCGCCTGCAGGGCCAGCGTGCCGGTGCGCTCGTGCAGGAATATCCGGTCGATGGCGATCAGCGACTGGCCGTCGTCGGTGTGCGCCACCTCGTGGGCGGCCCAGAGCTTTTCGAACAGGGTGCGCGGCTTCGCCGTCAAGGACTTGCCCTCCGGACCCGGAACAGGCCTTCCTGGGCCATGGTCGCGACCCGCGTGCCGTTGCGCGCGTACACCGACGCCCGGGCGAAACCCCGCGCGCCACCGGCCCGCGGGCTGTGCAGGTCGAACAGCATCCACTCGTCCACCCGTACCGGGCAGTGGAACCACATCGCGTGATCGAGGCTGGCAAGCTGAAAGCCGGTGGGCGGGAGAACGTGCGGGAAGGTCACCGTGCCGATCAGCCCCATGTCGGAGGCGAAGGCAAGAAACGCCTGGTGGGCCTCGACATCGTCCGGCAGGCGCGCCGAGGTGCGCATCCACACCAACTGGCGGGGCTCGCGGGCGCCCGTGCCCAGCGAGTGCGCCGGGTCCACCGGCCGGAAGTCGAGCGCCTGCGTAAGTCTGAGCAGCTTGAAATAACGGGCCGGCATCCAGTCCGCTTCACCGGAAGTCAGCTCGCGCAGGTCCTTGCATTCCTCGGGCGGCGGCGCGTCGGGCATCGGGTCCTGGTGCTCGGGGCCTTCCTGGACGGCCTGGAACGACGCGGTCATGTTGAAGATCTGCCGGCCGTGCTGAACGGCCACAACGCGGCGGTTGGAGAAACTGCCGCCGTCGCGGGCGCGGTCCACCTCGTAGACGATCGGCGCGCGGGTGTCGCCCTCGCGCAGGAAATAAGCGTGCAGCGAATGCGCGACGCGGCCTTCCACCGTGTGCAGGGCGGCGTACAGAGCCTGGCCCAGCACCTGGCCGCCGAACACCCGGCCGGTGCCGAAATCGCGGCTCTGTCCCCGGAACAGGTTCTGCTCCAGCGACTCCAGCTCAAGCTGATCGATCAGCCCCTTCAGGGCGTCCATACTCATCGCGTCGGATCGCGTATCCATGCGGTACAGCGTACAGCATCGGCGGAAAAAGAATGCCGTAAGATAGACCGCTCGCGTTGGGAGAGGCTCGGGTATGGCCAGACACGGCAGGATGTCCGTTACGCTCGCCAGGATCGGCGTATGGATCTGGGGGGTGGGCGCCGTTGTCGTGGCGGTCAGCATCGGCGGATACCGGCTCGAGACGCTTCCCCTGATACCGGCCTTCATCGGCTACGTAGCGAGCGTTGCGATCATGGCCCTGGCGACGCTGTTCCTGCTGGTAGGGATGATCGGCGGGCGCGGCCGGATGGGGAGCTGGGCGTTCAACGGCGTGTGCTGGATCGCACTGGTCCTGTGCGTGGGAATGACGCTGAACAACCTGCTGTGGCTGCGCCAGGGGCAGGTGTCGCCGCCGATCCACGACATCACCACCGACACGGTCAATCCGCCTCAATTCGTGGACATCCTGCCGCTGCGCGCCGGGGCGCCGAATCCGCCGGAATACGCGGGCAGCGAGGTCGCCGAACAGCAGCTCAAGGCGTACCCGGAAATCGTGCCGCTGGAGCTTGACGTGACGCCGGCCGAGGCGATGGCGCTTGCCGAGAGCGCCGCGCGGGCCATGGAGTGGGAGCTGATCACGGTGGCGTACGGCGAGGGGCGCCTGGAAGCGGTCGCCACGACCGCCTGGTTCGGCTTCAAGGACGACGTCGTGGTGCGCATCGTCGAGTCCGGCAACGGTTCGCTGGTGGACGTGCGCTCCAAGTCGCGGCTGGGCCTGTCCGACGTCGGGACCAACGCCCGCCGCATCCGCCGTTTCATGGCGCAAATGCAGCCGAGCGGCTAGCCGGCATGTCTCGCCCTTTGTGCTTCCTCGCCCTTCGTTCGTCCCCCTCCTCGCTGGAGACGCCATCCTGGCTCGATTCTCGCTGTCCCTGCTCCAACGCTCCCGCGAGGAGGGGGACGAACGAAGGGCTTTAGCTGGCGTGTCCTCAATCGCGCGCCAGGGTAAATGAAAGACCGGAACGCGTATATCGACTTTATTGAGCGTCGCTATTTCGGCGGTGTGACCGCCGGCGACCTGGAGGGGGTGCGGGACTGCTTCGCCGACGACGCCGAGGTGCTGATACGCCACGGCGACAACCCCGAACGGCGCTATTCGCCGTCACCGGGTCCCGGGCAGGAGCCGCTGCCGAGCTTCTTCGAGCACCTCTGCGGGAACTACGACTGCTGGTTCGGCGAGTTCCGCCACACGATCGACGTGGAGGGGCAGCGCGCGGCCAGCCGTTTTGTCGTGCGACTGACGCCCAAGCCCGGCGGGCTCTATGCGGACCATCCGGTGCAGCGGTTGCTGAACTCGAACTTCTTCGAGTTCGCCGACGGACGGATCACGTTCATGATGATCAACTACGCGAACGCCGCAGGGCCGGACACGCCTACGGGGTATCCGAGAGGTTGAGGGGTCAGATCATGTAGAGGGCGAGGGTCTCGGCGGTGCAGGCGGGCTTTTTCTGGCCCTCGATTTCGACCCTGTGCCGGCAGGTCATCTGTATGCCGCCGAGACGGACCCGGGCCTTGAGCACCGTGGTGCGCACCCGCACCCGGCTGGGGCACACGACCATGTTGGAAAAGCGCACCTTGTTCAGCCCCCAGTTGATCGCCCGCTTGAGCGTGGGCATCCGGACGAACTCCTCGGTGGCGCCCGGGAT
>CAYMQG010000024.1:0-2222 GCA_964392625.1 uncultured Gammaproteobacteria bacterium
CATTCCGGAGGAAACCATCCGCAAGCTCGCGCAGCAGGACCTCGACACCACCGTCGCCGAAGACCTGAGCCTCGTGAACTCGGTGCAGCGGGGCCTGCGCTCGAAAGGCTACGCCCCAGGCCCCCTGGTGCTGGACCCGGACCTCGGCGTCAACAGCGAGCACTCGATCCGCACCCTGAACCGCTGGCTCCTCGAAGCCCTGGAGGCGTAAGCGGGGCAAGCTTGTAAAGCTCGGCACCCTGGCAACCACACTAGCTGACTTGGGAAATCACATGAAAACCTTCCACAAACTTTCGCCCAAGTGCCCGGACCGCTGCGTCCAGGAATTCGCCGGGAAGAGCAACCTGCGGAGCCTCAATACGCTGGCCATCATGGGATCGGTCGTCCTCAGCATGGACGGCAAGCGGTTGAAGTACGCCACGCTGATCGCCGACAACGGCTTCGACTCCGGCGCGAGGGCGTAGCCATGACACGGGAACTGTACATCGGCGACAACCTGCCCGTGCTGCAAGGGCTGAACTCGGAAACGGTGGACTTCGTTTACCTCGACCCGCCGTTTAATAGCCAGCGGAGTTATACCGCCCCTATCGCCTCGAAGGCCGCGGGCCAGCGGTTCGATGACACGTGGCGGTGGGATTCGCTGAACACGGCTTGGCTGGGCGAGATCGACGACCGCAACCCGGCGCTCGGTAAGGTCGTTGATGCGGCACGGGCGGCGAACGGGAACGGAACGGCGGCATACCTAACGATGATGGGTATCCGTCTCCTGGAACTGGAACGGGTCTTGAAGTCCGGCGGGGCCATCTTCCTGCACTGCGACGACACGGCGAGCCACTATTTGAAGGCGTGCATGGACGCGACGTTCGGCGCGGACGCCTTCCGCAACGATATTGTCTGGCAGCGCACCAAGGGTCGGTCGGATGCGGCTTCGCGTTTCGCTCGCGTGAAGGACAACATCTTGTTCTATGCGAAACCTGGGGGGGGGGGGGCACGAATAAGTGGAATGCGCCCGTGCTCCCGCATGACCCAGGGTACGTCGCTAGGGCTTACCGGCATAAGGACGAGCGTGGCAGGTACCGCATGGCGGACCTCACCGCGCCAGCGCACGGAAGGACAAAAATGCCGAGCGCCCAGCCGTGGCGAGGAAGAGATCCAGCGAAGAAAGGGAGATGCTGGAACACGCCGGCAGGTGGCATGAGCACTTGGATCATTGAGCACGGAATCATCCCTGGATGGCCCGACAAGTTTCCAAGCGTCCACGAGCGCCTAGAAGCGCTTGACACGGCCGGGCTTATTTACTGGCCGGACAGGGGCGGGATGCCGTCGTTGAAGCGCTATCTCGCCTCGACGAAAGGCAACGTGGTGCCGGACCTCTTCACCGACATCGGGAAGTTGGAGGCCAACGCGAAGGAGAAGACAGGTTGGAAGACGCAGAAGCCCGTCGCACTGGTCGAGCGCCTGATCGCCGCCACCACCGATCCGGGGGACTTGGTGCTCGACCCCTTCGCCGGTTGCGCCACCGCGTGCATCGCAGCCGAGCGCTTGGGCAGGTCCTGGATCGGGGTCGACATGGACGAGGCCGCCGAAACCATCACACTGGCCCGCCTCGATGCCGAAACGGAGCTCTCGACAATGATGCAGGCCGCCAAGGGGGAAGGGCTTGTCAACGTTTATCGGGGAGCGCCAGTTCGTACCGACCTGCCGACGGAAACGGTCCCCGCCTACCGGAAGCGGATAGCACAGGAGGTCAAGAACCGGCTTTACGGCGAGCAGCAGGGGTACTGCAACGGGTGCAGGAACCACTACCGCATCAAGGACCTAGAAATCGACCATGTAATCCCCATCAGCCGGGGCGGAAAGGACAACGAAATGAACCTGCAACTGCTTTGCGGCCATTGCAACACGACGAAGAGCGATGGAAACATGGCCGAGTTGCAGAAGCGGTTGGTTGCGCAAAAGGCGACGGCGGAAAGTAAACGCCGCCAAGTGTCCATGAACTGGAACGGAGACTGCTAATGCCTGACTAACGCAAACGGCCACCGGGGCGACAGCTCCCCCCGTAGGAGATAGTCCTACGGACTGTGGGGGTGTTTTCCTACGTCACATTGCCGAGATCCCCCATTTAAGTCGAGACTGGCGCTGACAGACTTTAGCGGGCCACGGGTGCAGAATCGCACCATGTCCGCGCACCGCCGAACCGCACCCCACACCGTGGTACTCTG
>CAYMQG010000025.1:0-3460 GCA_964392625.1 uncultured Gammaproteobacteria bacterium
CCCCTGCGTGGCCTTGCCGCCCAGCGCCCCCGCCCCCACGTTGACTTCGAACACGCCGAGCAGGTTCAGGCCCACCGCCACCATGACCAGCGCGAGAATCGCCACGATCAGGGGGTTTTGCATGTGAAACGCCCAACCCACGGCTTCGCCGCCGGCGCGCAATGCGATGATCAGCGCCGCAAGAATCAGGAAGCTGACCAGCACCCCGGCAAGAAACTGCAGGCCCGCGCCGCGGGCCACGGCCGGGTCTTCGCCGGCCATCCGCGCCACCCCCAGGGCCTTCAGACTCAGTATCGGCAGCACGCAGGGCATCAGGTTGAGGATCAGGCCGCCGAGGATCGCAAAAACGATCGCCTGCAGCAGGCCCTCGCCGACGCCCGACCCGGCCGCCCCACCGGATTCCGCCGGTGCGCCGCCGTGCCCGCCGCCGTCCCAGGGACTTGAGTTGAATCCCACGGGCGCCGCAGCCATGCTCTCATCGCCTCCGTCGGCGCGCCTTGCCGTAAGGTTGAACGCCTGTCGCGGAGCGTTCTCCATGCCCACGGACAGGACCAGACCGGTTTCGTCATAGCGCGCCACGCGCGGCCCGGTCGGCACGGTTATTCGGACGCGGTCGCTCCACAGACCCACCTCCTGCTCCGCTGTATGGTCAATCATCCCCTGCGCTTCGGGGAACAGGTAGAGGCTTGTTGCCTGCTGAAGCGACAGCGGGGTGGAAATCTCGAACACCAGGTCCTCGCCGCTCTGGAAGAACTCCGCCGGCCACTCCATCGCCCGCGGCAGCAGGGCCCGGGCCTGCGCGAACTCCGCAACCCGCCACTCTTCGTCGCCCGAATCCGGTGAATCGCCGCGGGCAATGGGAATCTCCAGTTCCAGGTCCGCCCGCTCCGGGATACAAAGCTTGTCGTCGCAAACCAGCCACGATGCGCGGGCCCTGAGCGACAGCCGGTCGCCGGAAAGGGGCTCTTTCTGCGTGACTTCCAGCAGCAGCAGGGTAGGCTCGTTGTAGCCGTAGCTCATCAGGTCCATGAAGGGGACGAATCCCGGCGCCGGGAACACGAGTTCGCCGAATTCCAGCGCTTCCGGCGCGTCCCAGCGAAGGCTTGCGGCCTTGCCGGCGTCGCCCGGATTGATCCAGTACGTGTGCCAGCCAGGGTCGGGAGTGAGCTTCAGGCCCAGGGTGAACGTTTCGCCGGACCGGATGCCGGACGTTGCCGCCAGCAGTTCAGCCTGGGTATGGTCGGTCTTGACCGGCGCCGCCTGCGCCAGCGGGATGCACAGAATGGCGCCCAGGACCGGGAGCCACCTTCCGCGCTGCCGTATTCTTCGTACCTGCGAGTTCACGCCGTGCCTGATCATCCGGCCGTAAGGATAACGCAGCAGGCGCCCGTTCGAGCCCCGGCGCCGCACACCCCGGGCACAGTGTTTCAGGCGCCTTCCGCCGGCAATTCGCCGCGCCCGGCGTCGGCCTGCGCTGCGATCACCTCAAGAAACGCGCTCCCGTAACGCTCGAGCTTGGACTGCCCCACGCCATGCAATTCGAGCATGGCCTCGCGGCTGCGCGGGCGAGTGCGCACGAACTCCCTGAGGGTGGCGTCGTGAAAGATCACGTACGGCGGCACTCGCGCTTCGTCCGCCAGCGCCATGCGGCAGGCCTTGAGCGCCTGCCACAGCGGCTCGTCTTCGGCCGGGATTTCCCAGGCCGCCGGGCGCTCCTTGCGGGCACGCGCGGGCCGGGCCAGGCGCACTTCTTCGCGCAACTCGATGGTTTGCTCGCCGCGCAACAGCGGACGCGCCCGGGAGGTAAGCACCAGGCCGCCGTGGCGTTCCGCGTCCACTCGCGCGAAGCCCAAAGCCACCACCTGGCGGGCCACGGCGTGCCATTGGCGCGCCGAGAGATCGCTGCCGATGCCGAAGGTGGAGAGGTCCTGGTGGCGGTGCCTGAGGACCTTGTCGGTTTCCTTGCCGCGCAGCACGTCAATCAGGTGGGCCGCCCCGAATCGCTGACGGGCGCGCACGGCGCAGGACAGGAACTTCTGCGCCTCCTCGGTGCCGTCGAAGGTTCTCGGCGGATGCAGGCAATTGTCGCAATTGCCGCACGGGTCCGGATAGTCCTCGCCGAAGTACGCCAGCAGCGCCGTGCGCCGGCAACGGGTGATTTCGCACCAGGCGACCAGCGCCTGCAGGCGCGTTCGCTGCACCCGCTTGTGGTCTTCCGTGGCGTCCGACTCGTCGACCATCCGCCGCAGCCTGACGACGTCCTGCAGGCCGTAGGTCATCCAGGCCTCGGCCGGCTCGCCGTCACGACCCGCCCGGCCGGTTTCCTGGTAATAGGCCTCGACGCTCTTGGGGAGGTCGCAGTGCGCGACGAAGCGCACGTCGGGCTTGTCGATTCCCATTCCGAAGGCGATCGTGGCCACGACGATCACGCCATCGGTTCGCTGGAACCGCGCCTGGCATCGCCGCCGCGCCTGGGCCGACAGGCCGGCATGGTACGGCAGCGCGTCGAACCCGGCCTGACTGAGCCGCTCGGCCGTGGCTTCGACCTTGCGCCGCGACAGGCAATAGACGATGCCCGCCTGGCCCTGGCGTTCACGCAGGAAGGTCATGAGGTCCGCGCCGGGGCCGTTCTTCATGCGCACCGTGTAGCGGATGTTCGGCCGGTCGAAGCCGCTGATGAACCGTTCGGCGCCGGTCAGCTTCAGGCGCGTAACGATCTCCTCGCGCGTGGCCTCGTCCGCCGTTGCCGTGAGCGCCAGGCGGGGCGTTCCCGGAAAATGGTCCTTGAGCACGTCCAGCCCCAGATAGTCCTGGCGGAAGTCATGTCCCCACTGCGATACGCAATGCGCTTCGTCGATGGCGATCAGCGAGATGTCGATCCCTCGCAACAGGGCCAGCGTCCCTCCGTCCGCGTGCAGCAACCTTTCCGGCGCCAGGTACAGCAGGTCCAGCTCCCCGCCTCGCAGCGCCGCCATGATGCGCTGCTGCTCTTCATAGGGAAGGCTGGAGTTCAGAAAAGCTGCCGCAACGCCATGCTGGCGCAGGGCGGAAACCTGGTCCTGCATCAGCGCGATAAGCGGCGAAATCACCACGCCGGTTCCGGGGCGCAGCATTGCCGGTATCTGGTAACAGAGCGACTTGCCCCCGCCGGTGGGCATCAGCACAAGCGCGTCGCGCCCGCGCAGGACCGCGCCGATGATCTCCTCCTGGTCCGGCCGAAAGGCCGGATACCCGAATACCGTGCGTAGAACCCTGCGGGCTGGATCCAGTGCCGTGTCCAATGAATTTGCCACGGCAACGGACGGCCCGTCAGCCGATGGCGATGGGCCGTACGGGCGAACCCGACGCGCCGACGGAGCGCAGCGGCAGGATGATGGTGCAGGACTCCCACACCTGGTCCGCGGCGAGTTCCGCCAGGTTTGCGTTCTGGATGTTGTGCACGCCGGACTGCGTGAGGTTG
>CAYMQG010000026.1:0-9691 GCA_964392625.1 uncultured Gammaproteobacteria bacterium
AACCCGGCAAGGTCGCCCTCACCGCCGTCATGCGAAAACTCCTGATCCTGGCCAACGCCCTGATCCAGCAAGACCGCCTGTGGACTCCACAAGCCCCTCTGATCAACCATGCTTGACAACATGGATACTCCAACGCTCCCACGAGAAGGCGGGCAAAGGAAGGGCTCAAGCCGGCGCCACGTGCTGAAGGTTTCTCTTGCACACCTGTTCCGGGAACGTCGGAGGCAGGATGCCGACGCCGAGCCCACAGGGATGTGCTTGCAGGCGTGTCCCGGAACAGGTGTGCAAGAGGAACCGGGGATCAGGAGGTGAGGAGTTCGAGGGCGGTCTGGTATTTCTCGGCGGTGCGGGCAATCACGCTTTCCGGCAGGCGGGGCGCGGGCGGCTCATGGTCCCAGTCCACCGAGTTCAGGTAATCGCGCACGAACTGCTTGTCGTAGCTGGGAGGGGATACGCCCACCTGGTATTCGGAAGCCGGCCAGAATCGCGACGAGTCGGGCGTCAGGACCTCGTCGATCAGCACCAGTTCCCCGGCCGCGTTGATCCCGAACTCGAACTTGGTGTCGGCCACGATGATGCCGCGCGCCGCGGCGTGCTCGGTTCCGAACCGGAACAGGGCCAGCGCGATGTCCCTTACCTGCTCGGCCAGCGAGTCGCCGATCAGGCTGGCGGTCTGCTCCATTCCGATGTTCTCGTCGTGCTCGCCGGCCTCGGCCTTGGTGGCCGGCGTGAATATGGCTTCCGGCAGACGTTCTCCCAGGCGAAGGCCCCCGGGAAGGCGGATGCCGCAGACTTCGCCGGTGGCCTGGTAGTCCTTCCAGCCCGAACCGATAAGGTGGCCGCGAACCACGGCCTCAACGGGCAGCGCCCGTACCCTCTCCATCAACACCGAGCGCGACTCAAGCTCCTCGATCGCCCCGGGTTCGAGGCCGTCGATCACTTCGCCGAGCGGCGTATGCAGGAGCGCATTCGGCACGATATGACCGGTATTGGCGAACCAGAAGCGCGAAAGCGCCGTAAGCACCCGGCCCTTGCCGGGGATGGGATCGGGCAACACCACGTCAAAGGCGGAAATGCGGTCGCTGGTGACCAGAAGGAGGCGGTCGTCGCCCACCGCGAACAGGTCGCGAACCTTGCCGCTGCCGATGGACTGCAAACCCGGAATTTCGGTATACGATACGGTCACTGCCTGCTCCCTTTTGCGTGCGATTCGGGCGTATTTTAGTTGTACCTGTTTCTTCTGGGAAAAGCGGCCGGATTCATCTTCGGCTTCATGTTCGGGAACCTGCCGGGGGCTTTCCTGGGGGTGCTTCTGGGGCATATGGTGGACCGCAGCATGTCACGAGGCCTGGGCGGATCGTGGCAGACCTACTCCGGAGCGCAGACCGCCAACCGCCGGCGGGTATTTTTCGCGTCCACCTTCCGGGTGATGGGGCATATCGCCAAGGCCGATGGCCGCGTGACCGAAGAGGAAATCCAGGCCGCGCGCCAGGTCATGCAGGGAATGCGGCTGAATCCGGAGCAGATACGCGAGGCCATCGACTGCTTCAACGAAGGCAAGGAGCCGGACTTCGACCTGGACGAAGAGCTGATGCGGATGAACGAGGCCTGCCGCGGACAGCCGCTGCTAAGGCAGTTCTTCCTCCAGACGCAGTTCTTCATGGCCTTCGCGCACGGCGGCGTGACCGGCGAGGAGCGCGCGGCGCTGGACCGCATCGGACAGGCGCTGGGGCTTTCGCAATGGCAGATCAGTCAGCTCGAAGCGCAGGCGCGCATGCGGGCCGGGTTCGCCGGCGGCAACGGCCGCGCGGGCCCGATCCGGCAGCAGCCTATCGGGGACGCCTACCGGGCCCTGGGCGTATCGTCCCGAGCGACCGACCAGGAGGTCAAGACCGCCTACCGCCGCCTGATGAAGGAAAACCACCCCGACAAGCTGGTGGCCCGTGGACTGCCCGAAGCGATGATGGAGCGCGCCCGCGAACGCACCCGCGAGGTCAACCGGGCCTACGAACAGATCAAGGAACAGCGCGGCATGCGCTAGCCGCGCGATTCAAGCGGGTTATTCGCCGAGGGCTGTGCGCATTTCCCCGATGGCCTGGGCGTAATCGTCGGCGCCGAAGATCGCCGAGCCGGCCACGAAGGTATCGGCCCCGGCGGCCGCGATTTCGGCGATATTGCCGGCCTTGACGCCGCCGTCCACTTCCAGCCACACGTCGCGCCCGCCGGCTTCGATGCGGCTGCGCGCCTCGGAAAGCTTGGCGAGCGCCTGGGGTATGAATTTCTGCCCGCCGAAGCCCGGATTGACCGACATGATCAGCACCAGGTCTATGGCCTGAAGCGTGTGGTCCAGCCAGCTCAGCGGCGTTGCGGGATTGAAGGCCAGCCCCGCGCGGCAGCCGTGCTCGTGGATCAGCCCGATCGTGCGGTCGACGTGCTCGCTGGCCTCGGGGTGGAAGCTCACGATGCTCGCGCCGGCCTCGGCGAAGGACCTGGCCACGGCGTCGACCGGGCTGACCATGAGATGCACGTCGATCGGGGCCGTGATTCCATGCTCGCGCAAGGCCCTGCAGACCAGCGGCCCCACGGTCAGGTTGGGAACGTAGTGATGGTCCATCACATCGAAGTGGATCACGTCCGCACCGGCGGCAAGCACGGCTTCGACCTCCTCGCCCAGGCGGGCGAAATCGGCCGAAAGGATGGAGGGAGCGATGCGGGCGCGTTTCATATCGACGATGCCGGCATTCAGATATATCGAGCGGTGGTGGTCATGACGCCGGAAACCAGGCGCATGGCCGAGCGGGCGACCTCGGGCAGGGGTTCGCCGCCGGCCTCTTCCGCATTCCTTCCATGGCGGACCTCGTCGGCGCGCATCTGCTCGAGAATCTTGCGGCTGCGCACGTCGTCGGCAGGCAACTCTTCAAGATGTCCGTCCAGGTGGCTCTCGACCTGCGCCTCGGTCTCCGCCAGGAACCCCAGGCTGGACCGGTCGCCCATCAGGCCGGCAAGGGCGCCGATGCCGAAGGATCCGGCATACCAGAAGGGGGTAAGCAGGCTGCGGCGGCCGTTCAACTCGGTGATCCGCTCCTCGCACCACTTCAGGTGGCGGCCTTCCTCCTCGGCGGCGCTCAACAGGTTGCGCCTGAGGCCGGCGTCGCGGGCGACCAGGGCCTGGCCGCGGTACAGCGCCTGGGCGGAGACTTCGCCGGAATGGTTGACGCGCATGAGGCTGGCGCTGAGTTCCCGGTCGCGGCCGGAACCGATCCCGTCCTCGGCGTCGCCGGCGGGATTGTCGGCGGACGGGGCGGGCTCGCCGGCGCAAACGCGCAGGCAGTGGCCCAGTTCCGCGAGGAGCTGGTCGCCTATGGAACGCTCGTTTTCGGTCATGCCCATATTTTGCCTGGCGTTGGGCGCGGCGCAAGTGACGAAGAGGGTGGCTGGGGGACCAGGATTCGAACCTGGATTCTCGGAGTCAGAGTCCGATGTCTTGCCGTTAGACGATCCCCCACCCGTTGGCTCGGCGGCAGTCGCCGTGCAGGGCGATCAGCGCTTGGAGTATTGGGTGGCCCGGCGGGCTTTCCGCAGGCCCACTTTCTTGCGCTCCACCTTGCGCGCGTCGCGGGTGACGAAACCGGGCGCCCTCAGCTTCGGACGCAGCTCCTCGTCGTAGGCAAGCAGCGCACGGGTGATTCCGTGCCGTATCGCGCCGGCCTGACCGGTGGTGCCGCCGCCCTTCACGGTCACGTTGACGTCCATCCGGCCGTCGAGGCCGACCACTTTCAGCGGCTGATGCACGATCATGCGCGCCGTCTTGCGGCCGAAGAATTCGTCCAGCGGGCGCCGGTTGACGGTCACCTTGCCGGTGCCGGGCCGAAGGAATACGCGCGCCGTGGAGGTCTTGCGGCGGCCGGTGCCGTAATAAACGGTGTCGGTCATGCCCCGATCTCCAGGGGTTTGGGCTGCTGCGCGGCATGCTGATGCTCGGGGCCCGGATAGACCTTGAGCTTCTTGAGCATGGCGCGGCCCAGGCGGTTCTTCGGCAACATGCCCCGCACGGCAGAAAGAATGGCGCGCTCGGGCGTTTCCTTCATGACCCGCTTCAGCGGAACGGACTTCAGGTTCCCGATGTAGCCGGTGTGACGGTGATACATCTTCTGGTTCAGCTTGTCCCCGGTCACGCGCACCTGGGAGGCGTTCACGACCACGATGTAGTCGCCGGTATCCACGTGCGGCGTGTACTCGGGCTTGTGCTTGCCCCTGAGGCGCGTGGCAAGTTCGGTGGCCAGCCGGCCCAGCGTCTGGCCGGCGGCGTCCACGAGGAACCAGTCCTGCCGGACCTGTCCGGGTTTTGCGGAAACGGTGCGCATCTCGAATCGTTGATGGAAATCGGCCGCGCCGGGGGGCGCGAAGCCGCGGAATTTTACACTACTTGTCGCCGACGCGCTTGGACGGAAAGTGGCAGGTAAACGTGCTTCCCGAACCGGGTTTGCTCACGATCTCGAGGTTGCCGTCGTGACGCGTCAGCACATGCTTGACGATGGCCAGTCCCAGACCCGTGCCCGGGACCACGGGACTGCCCTCTCCCCGCACCCGGTAGAACCGTTCGGTCAGGCGCGGAAGGTGCTCCTGGCGGATTCCGATGCCGGTATCGGTAGCGGAGAGTTGTCCGCCGGAGCGGCCCGCCTGCCAGCGCAATACGACTACGCCGCCGGGCGGCGTAAACGCTACCGAATTGATCGCCAGGTTGGTTGCGACCGAACGGATCTCAGCTTCGTCGCCCAGCAAAGGCCGTTCGCTCCTGACTTCCGCTCGAATTTCCAACTGCCCCCCGGAGCGCGCCGTCGCCACCTGGACCGCATCCCCAAGCACGTCCATCATGCTCAGGGGCGCGAAGCCGGGCGGAGTTTCGGACGTTTCCAGCCGCGACAACTCGAGAAGGTCCCGCACCAGCCTGGTCATGCGGTCGCACTGCGACGCCATGTGCTGGACAGGATCGCTCCAGCGCTCGGGAAACTCGTCGTCCTCAGACATCGATTCCAGGTAGCCGGTCAGCACCGTCAGGGGCGTCTGCAGTTCGTGCGAGGCGTTGGCCACGAAGTCGGAGCGGGTCTTGTCCGCCAGCACCGCCGCGGTGACATCGCGCACCAGTAGCAGGAACTGTTTTTCCGCGTAGGGAACGCGTTGCGCCTCCAGCCAGCTGTCGGGCCTCTCCGGCGACTTGAATCGAACCAGGTCCTTGCCGCCGCGCTGCAGCCAGTTCCTGAACTCGGCATCGCGGATCAGCTTCAGCGCCGGCCGGCCCTTGTCCAGCCGTTTGCGCACGCCCAGCAGCTGGCGGGCCTGGCGGTTACTGACCACAACCTCACCCTGGTCGTTCAGCACCAGGGCCGCGTCGGGGAAGGATCGGGCCGTGCTGCGCAAGGCCTTCAGCACCTTCCTGAGTCGTTCTTCGGCCTCCTCCGTGCGGCTTTCAAGGTCGCTCAACTGCTGCGGCAGTTCGGCGAAGGAGAACGCGCCTCCGGACCATGCATCCGGGTCGAAAAGCTGCGACAGTTCGCCCGCGGCGCGTACCTGGACCGACAGTTCCCATGCAAGAACCAGGACGAGGCCGACCAGGGCGCCGACAATCGGCATATCCGCAAGCAGCCAGCCGGCAATGGCCAGCACAGCCGCCGCGCTGCAAGCGCGCAGCGCGATGCGAATGACCAGTCTGCGAACCAGGGGATCCAAGGCGCCTACTTCCTGGCAGTCACGTTTCGCCGGCGTAACCGCCGACCCGTTCCCGGGCTAGTGTAACGAGAAACGGTAGCCCGCGCCCCGCACGGTCTGGATGTAGCGGTCCACCTCGTGCGGCTTCAGCGCTTTCCTGAGGCGCCGGATATGCACATCCACGGTGCGGTCCTCCACGAAAACCGCCGGCCCCCAAACACGGTCCAGCAATTGCGAGCGGCTGAATACGCGTTCAGGGCGTTCCATGAACAGCCGCAGCAAGCGGAATTCGGTCGGCCCCAGGACGACGGCCCCCTTGTCCGTGTGCACGCGATGACTGACCGGATTGAGCGTCAGCCGCCCCCAGGTAATCGGGTCCTCCTGGGCGCTCTGGGAACGGCGCAACACCGCGTTGATACGAGCCAGCAGTTCGCGGCTGGAGAACGGCTTGGTTACGTAATCGTCGGCGCCGCTGCTCAGTCCCGAAATCTTGTCCTCTTCCTGGGAGCGGGCCGTGACCATGATGATGGCCACGTCGCGGGTCTCGGGCCTGCGCTTGATCCAGCGCGTAAGTTCCAGGCCGCTGCCGTCGGGCAGCATCCAGTCGATGATAGCCAGGTCGGGAAGACGTTCCGCGATGGCCTTGCGTGCCTCGCCGGCATCTTCGGCCTCGCGAACGTCGAAGTCGGCGCGGCGCAGGTTGAAGGCGAGCATTCCGCGAATCGCGCCCTCGTCCTCGACTACCAGAATGTCGCGCCGCATTTCGCCTTCAAATTATGCCATCCGCCAGGCGCTGCTAGTTCGCGATTTCCTCTACCAGTTCGATGGCGAAGCCGTTGGGCGCCGCCAGCATCCCGCGGCGGGTCGACATCATTCCCACGGCGCTGGCGTCGATGATTTCGGACTCGCAGAGGACCTCCGCGCCGAACGCCCTGGCCCGCTCCAGCACCGCGTCGAGGTCGGTCGTCATGAAAGACCACATCACCATGCCGCGGTTCGGCGGCCGGGACGGCGCGACGGCCTCGGCGCCGGTGCCGTACCAGTCCAGAAATACCAGGTACTTGCTTTCGGCGCCCGGCGCGAATACCTGCAGGAACCGCATGTTCGAACCCGGCGGCACGTCCAGCAGACCGCCCGCCGGGCCTTCGCTGGGGAGATCGATGTCGCGGCGCACCTCGTAGCCCAGCACTTCGGTATAGAAGTCCAGGCTGCGCTGGCCGTTGTTGATGACCTGGCTCGAATAGGCGGGACCGCCGGTAAGCGTCCCTTCGGAAATCGGGCAGATCGGGGCCAGGTCCGGCGGCCGTGCAATGCCCAGCACGTATACGCCGTCGGGCGCCCGCAAGTGCGTTTCCAGTGCGTCATAGGGCGTGCCGTCCGGACGATGCAGCGGAATGCGGGTAACGCCGGCCACGGTACCGAAGCCCATGCGCTCGCTCTCGGCGATGAGCTTCTCCATGTCGGCGCAGGCGAAGCCCACCGCCAGGCCGCCTTCGAGCAGCGCATTCATTCCCGGGCGCACCTCCGGCCGATCGCCGCTGACGCCGATCACTCGCAGGTACGGCATGTCGGTATTGCCCGGTTGCTGGTAAAGGACGTGCTCCCAGTCGCCCTCGTCCTCGAGTCCCCAGAGTCGGGTCAACGGATCGTGAATTTCGTCCGGCAAATGGTCGATCGCCGGTTCCAGGCCCATCAGCTCCGAATAGAACGCTCGGCAGCGCTCCATGTCGCTGGTAACTACTGTTGCGGCGGCCAGCGTGCCGACCAGCGCTTCGCCCTTGGTTTCGCCGGGCGCCAGCGGGTTCGTGGTGTTCATGGCGGGCAATGATAGCGAAGACGGGTGCGTTATTCTTTAGCGAATCGGACAAAGAGGCACAGGATGACCGAGCAGCGCCGACGATTCCTCAAGATGCTCGCCGCAAGCGCGGCAGGGGTGGCGGCGGCCGGATGCGCGCAAGCCCCGGACCGCGGAATCGCCGCTTCCCCGGGCGTGCAAGGCGGCGGCGCGGGCGAGCGCTACCGCTGGCGGCTGGTCACGGCCTGGCCCCCGGGCCTGCCCGGTTTCGGCACGACCGCGGTCACGCTGGCCGACACGCTGCGCGAGGTTTCGGGCGGGCGGCTCACCCTCCAGGTCTATGCGGCAGGCGAACTGGTGCCCGCTTTCGAGGTTTTCGACGCGGTCTCGCGCGGCAGCGTGGAAATGGGCCATTCGGCGCCGGCGTACTGGAAGGGCCAGGCGCCGACCACCCAGTTGTTCACGGGCTATCCCTTCGGGATGCTGCCGGCCGAGTTCAATGCCTGGATGGCCTATGGCGGCGGCATGGAACTGTGGCGGGAATGCTATGAACCGTACGGCCTGGTGCCATTCCCCGGCGGGAACACCGGCGCCCAGATGGGCGGCTGGTTCCGCCGCGAGATCCGCTCGCTGGACGATTTTTCGGGGCTCAAGATCCGGATGCCGGGCCTGGGCGGGGACGTGCTGCGGCGGCTCGGCGCGACGGTGGTCAACCTGCCGGGCGGCGAGCTGTACACGGCGCTGCAGTCGGGGCTCATCGACGCGACCGAGTGGGCCAGCCCCTACAACGACCTTCCGCTGGGGCTGTACCAGGCGGCGCCCTACTACTACTTCCCCGGCTGGCACGAGCCGGCCGGCTCGATCGAGATCATCATCAACCGCAAGGCGCTGGAGGCGCTGCCCGGAGAATTGCAAAAGCTGATCCAGACGGCGTGCACGGCGGTCAACCACCAGATGCTCTCGGAATTCATGGCCCGCAACGTGCAGGCGCTGCGGGTGCTGGTCGAGGAACACGGCGTGCAGTTGCGGCGTTTCCCCGAGGATGTGCTGAAGGGCCTGCACAAGGCCGCAAACGAGACGCTGGACGAACTGGGCGCCGCCAACCCGCTGGCCGCGCGCATCCTTCGTTCATACCGCGAATTCCAGGACGGCGTAGCCGGCTGGCAGGCCATCTCGGAAGGTTCGTACCTAAGCGCCCGCGACTCGTGATTCGGCCTGACTCCGCGCCGCGCGGCGCCGAAGCGTCGCGGAATGCGGGCGCCGCCATCCAGGCGGACCGCAAGGCAGTGTGGATCGCCGCCCTCACCGCGGTGGTCCCCACGCTCACGGTCAACGTCTGCTACCTGATTTCCAGCGTGCAGGGCCTGGTGCCCGCCTGCATCCCCTACTTCGAGGGCTGCACGTCGATCAGTTCCGCCGGCCGCTACGGCATCAGCTACTACCTGTTCAAGGTGGGCATGGTGAGCGCGGCGGTCCTGCTGGTCCTGTTCTGGCGGCAGATGTCCGGTCACATTCGCGCGGCCACCGGTCGCGCGGCGCCGGTAGCGGCCGCGACCGGCATGGGCGGCGCGGCCTTCCTGGTGCTGTACACGGCCTTCCTGGGCAGCGAGGGCGATTTCTATTTCCTGATGCGCCGATTCGGCACGCTGCTCTACTTCGGACTGACGATGGTGGCGCAGCTGATGGCCTTGCGGCGGCTGGAAACCTTCGCCCCGCCATGGCTGACGCGAACGATGAAATGGATCCTTTTCTCGATGCTGTTCTTCGGTTTCTTCAGCATCCCGGTCATGAACTACATGGACAACAAGGACACCTTCCAGGACATCATCGAGTGGGATTTCTCCCTCATGATGCAGACCTACTTCCTGTTCACCGCCATCTGGCTGGCCCGCCTCCGCAATGCCCGATGGACGAACGGTCAGTCGGCGGCTTTGTAGCTCATGGCTTCGATGAAGCGGGGGTCGTCGGGGTCGGCCAGCTTGCAGCGGGCGGACGCCCATTCGGTGCTGAAGCCTACACGGCCGCTTTCCGGCGTGGCCCAGGCATTGCCGATCACGTTTTCCTGTCCGTATGCGCCCGGCTCGCCGTCGTGCAGCGTGAGGCGCGCGAGGTCGACGAAGTTGCGCCCGGAACTGGACGGCCAAAGCGAAGTCAGGAATTCCAGGTGGATGTCGCGCGGTTCGGGCTCTT
>CAYMQG010000027.1:0-16846 GCA_964392625.1 uncultured Gammaproteobacteria bacterium
CCCGGCGGCGCGATGTGCAACCTGGAAGTGCCGCTGCGCTACAAGGGCATGGACATGGGCGGCGTGGTCGTGCGCGACTGGCAGAACTACTACAACGCCGAGCCCTTCTGGGGTTCACTGGGCTGCGTGGATTTCGAGCAGGCGATGAAAGACGCCGGCTTCACCCGCTTCGTGCAGGGCTTCCAGCCGCGCACCCTGAACTTTGCCGGCGAACGGGGAACGATGGACAAGGAAGACCCCAGCATGGGAGCGCTCTCCCACTGGGTGGTCTTCGGCGGCTACTCCTTGTAGCCGCGCGCAAGGAGGGAGGGCGAGAAGCCCTCCCCCTCCCGGGTCAGAAGTTGTAGGTCACCCGCAGGCCCACTTCGCGCTTGCGCGGCAGGGGCGCAAAGTTCTTGCGGTTGAGCGAGCCGGTGATGCTCGTGGTGCCGCCCGCGGTCGTATGGCTCAGGTCGTTGGTCAGATTGGTGGCGTACGCCTCGACTCCCCAGTTCTCGCCGACATCGGCATGCACCCTGGCGTTGAGCTTCCAGTGGCCCTCGACGGAGTTCCATTCGAAGTTGTCGATATAGAACTGCCCCATGTAAATCCCGTCCAGACGCAGCCAGACGTTGTTGGCCAGACCGGCCATCTGGCCAACCTGGACCGTTGCCGACAGGCTGCCGGTCCATTCCGGCATGTAGCGTGGCCGCTTGCCCACCGACGAGATCTGCTGGCCCAGCGACAGCGTGGGCGCAAGAACGGCCGAGGCCACCGAGCCGGCGCCGGCGAAGTCAACGAACTCCACGCTGTTGTAGGCAAAGCCGCCGGAGAAGTTGAACCACTCGTTGGGCGATATGTCGAACTCGATTTCCATGCCCCTGATCTCCGCATCGCCGAACAGGTTGGCCGCGGTAAAGAACGGCGCCGGACTCAGCTCGAAGAAGGTCTGGTTGTCCCAGTCCATGGCGAAGGCGGCCACGGCATAGCTCAGCCAGCCGCCCACCCGCTGCTTCAGGCCCACCTCAAAGGCGGAGAGAGTCTGCTTCGGCGTGAAGAAGCCGAGACCCAGCGGGATGCCGGTCCTTTCGGAATAGTCGCCGGCGTTCGTGTCGATGCCCTGCAGATTGCTCTTTGAGAAGTGGGCGTAAAGGTTGGTGTTCTCCGAGGGCTGCCAGGAAATGATCAGACGCGGCATGAACGCGCTGTACTTTTGCTCGGCATCCACGATCGCGCCGGGATCGTTCGGGTTCTGGAGAACGGAAACGCCGTCATAGACGATCGTCTGCGTGTCGGTGTTCCAGCGTCCCTCCAGAGACAGCGTCCACTGGTCGTTCAACGCGTAATCGACCGAACCGAATATCCCGAAATTCTCGCCCTCCTGGAAGTTCAGGTTGTGGGTGGGGCCGAAGGCCTGGAAGGCGGACCGCTGGTTGTCCTGCGAATAGTAGCTGGTTCCGATCGTCCAGTTTATTCGCTCGTGCGCCGGCGGCGTGTAACGCGCCTCGACGTAGGTATCGCGGACCCAGCTTGCGATCGAAGCCAGCCACGCCCCGCTCGTGTTTGTGGGGAAAAACGGCGGCAGCGCGGCCGGCCGCACCGTCGGCGTGCCGAAGTTGTTGTCATTGATGACCCAGCTTGACGACTCTCCCCGGGCGACCTGGGCGGTGATTACGCCGTCGTTGGCCAGTTGGTATTCTCCGGAAAGATCAACCCGCCAGAGTTCGTAGACGTTCTCGAGGCCTTCCGGGGGGGAAACCATGCTGGTCCCTTCCATTTCCGGCGGCAATGTCGTTACGAAGGACCAGGGATTCGAGGCCACGGGAAAAGGAAAACCGAACCAGAAGAAAGTCGAAAAAAGCGGCGTGCTGGCGTTTATCGTGCCGGTATCGGAAAAGTTGATGGGCGTCGCGTCCCAATCCGGCATGTTCCCGCAGAAGGTGGCCCTGGGGGACTGCGAAAGATCGGTGGTAAAGCTGCCGTCGTTCATGCCGGTGCCCACCGATCGGAAATTACCGGTGTAGGTCCGGTTGCAGGAGCCTGCCGCTACATGACCTTCCTGCGACTGAAGTATCCGCGTGTCATCGGAGTCGACGTAGAAGCCGGTGACCTGGAAACTCAGGGCGTCCGAAACCTCGAACGTGGCCGTTCCGGTCAATGCCGTCGTGTTTTCTTCGTTCAGTGGGTCGCCGTTGTCGAACGCCCAGTCGGCGCCCACCCGTTCCTGGCTCAGCGCGACTCGCACGCCCACCTTGTCGCTGATCGGCCCGCCGATGGCGCCGGTGAACAGATGGCTGCTCTCGTCCGAAGCGGAATACGACAGCGACACCTTGCCGCTGAACTCGTCGCCCGGCGTGGCCGGGATGTAGTTGACGGCCCCGGCGAAGGTGTTGCGGCCGAAGAACGCCGTTTGCGGACCTTTCAGGATCTCGACCCGTTCCAGGTCCATCAGCGGCAGGATGCCGGCGCCATCGGAAACGTAGGCGCCGTTCCAGAACACCGCGCCGGCGCGGGAAGCCGGAGTGGCCTGCTGCACGCCCAGGCCGCGAAAACGAATGGCGGGGTTGTAGCGGCCGCCGAACCCGCCGGCGCCGATGGTCTGGAAAACAAAGCCCGGCGTGATCGAGGCGAGCTGCTCCAGCGTGTTCATGCCGAGGGCGTCGAGGTCCTCCTGGCTGTAGGCCGATACGGCCACCGGAATCTCCAGCACCGACTCGTCGCGTTTACGCGCCGTGACCACGATTTCCTCGAACTGCTGCGCGGCCAGATCCTGAATGCCCATCAGGGCTGCGGCGCACACAGCGGCAACGCCGGCGAACCGGCGCAAGCAGACACGATTTGTCATTTCTATCCCCCTGGAAGTTGACAAGTGCGGTGAATCCCGCAGGACAAGGGGAATTCACCGTCCCCACGCCGGCTCAGTATATGTACATTGACGGTTCGTGCAAAACGGCGGGGGGCCCGAGGGATAGAATCTGCTGCCTTGCAAAGTGACCGCCAAGCCCCGGGGCCCATGCCCAAACCCGATTCGTCCGACCTCAGCGAAACCGCTGCCGCCGAAAGGCTGCTCGGCGCCTGGGGACTGCGCGCGGAATCGCTGGAGTACATGAACCACGGCCTGATCAACCATACCTGGCGGGTGCGCGGCAAGAACGGTTCAAGTTACGCGCTGCAGCGCCTGAGCCCCATCCTGGGAGCGGAGATCCACGAAGACATCGAAGCCGTAACGGCCCATATCGCCGCCCGGGGCATGGCCACGCCGAGGCTGGCGCCCGCCTCCGGCGGCGGTCTCTACGTGGAGCGGGAAGACGGCATCTGGCGCCTGCTCACCTGGCTCGAAGGCGAGTTCCACAACCGGCTCGAGAACACCGGCCAGGCCGCGCAGGCCGGCGCCCTGCTGGCCCGTTTTCACCGGGCGCTGCTGGATTTCGACCGGCCTTTCGCCAGCAAGCGGCGCCCGATCCATGAACCGGACCGGCGAATCGCGGAGCTGGACCGGGCGCTGGCCGCGCACCGCGGCCACCGTCTGCACGCGGAAGCCGAAGGCCTGCAGCGGCGGACGCTCGAGCTGCTGGCGCAACTGCCGGCCATGCCCGAAACGCCGCTGCGCGTGGCCCACGGCGACCCAAAGATCAACAACATGCTGTTCTCGCCCGAAGGCGAGGGCCTGGCCATGGTGGACCTGGACTCGCTGGGACGCCTGAGCCTGCCCTACGAACTGGGCGACGCGTTTCGCTCGTGGTGCAATCCCGCCGGCGAGGACAGCGAGGAAACCGGGTTCTCGGTCGAGCTGTTCGAGGCGGCCCGGTCCGGCTACCTGGAAGTGGCCACCTTCATCACCGGGGAGGAGCGGTCCAGCCTGGTGGACGCCACGCTCTGGATCACGCTGGAACTGACCAGCCGCTTCACCGCCGACATCCTCAACGACCGCTATTTCGGCTGGGACCCCGAGCGCTTCGCCTCGCGCGCCGAGCACAACCTCGTTCGCGCCCGCGGCCAGCTCCGCCTCGCCGAATCCCTGATGGCCGTCCGCCCCTCCCTGGCTTAGCAATGGCGCTTAAGCACCTCGTCGAGACGTTCGCAGCCTGGAAGCAGGCCGGCGAGCGCCTGGTGCTGGGCACGGTGTACGAAACGGCCGGATCGACCTACTCCAAGTCCGGTTCGCGGGTGCTGATCGACGGCGAGGGCAACTACCAGGGGCTGGTGAGCGGCGGCTGCCTGGAGGGCGACCTGGCCGAGCACGCCGCCGGCGTGCTGGAGTCGGGCGAGGCGCGGTCGGTCTGCTACGACATGCGCGGCGAGCACGACATCCTGTTCGGGACCGGCGTGGGCTGCGACGGCATGCTCAAGGTCCTGCTGCAGCCGCTGTCGCCCGGCGGCGACGATCCCTGGGCGCCGCTGGAGCGGATGGCGGAGCTGGCGATGGGCCCGAAGGCATCGCGCTGCGCGGTCGTGGTGGAGGGTGACGAGGCGCCGGTGGGCGCCACATTCCTGGACGACGAGGTGCCGGCCGAGCATCCCGACGGCCTGCACGCGCTGGAGAACCCAACGCGCAAGGTGCTGGTCTATCCGCTAAAGCCGATTCCCAGGCTGTTGGTGCTTGGCGCCGGCGTGGACGCCGTGCCGCTGGTGGAGTTCGCCGAACGGCTGGGCTGGCGGGTCACGGTCTGCGACCACCGCCGCTCGTACCTGGAACGCGGGGATTTCGGCGCAGCCGAGGCCGTCATGGAACTGCGGCCGGAGAAGATCGCCGAACGCATCGAACTGGACCCCTGGGACGCCTGCGTGGTGATGAGCCACCACCTCGCGTCGGACCGCGCCTACCTGGCCGCGCTGGTCGACCGGCCGATTCCCTGGGTGGGCGTGCTCGGCCCCAAAGCGCGGCGCGAGCGCCTGCTGCGCGAACTGGGCGACGGCGCCGGCGACCTCAACGACAAGCTGCGCGGCCCCGTAGGCCTGGACATCGGCGCCAACGACCCGGCCTCCATCGCCCTCTCCATCATGGCCGAACTCACGAAAGCGGTTGCGGGTCAGTACGGGGACAGGGTCGGAATGACCTGACGGCCGTTTTTCCGATAGACGCGGAAGTCGCTGTCCAGCGTCAGGACTGCGCCGTCGTCATCAAGTTCCGCCATACGCACCAGGCAGCCGTCGGCCAACGACATCGGAACATCGCTGTACTTTTTCAGCAGGCGGGATACGGCGCCGGCCTCTTCGGCCAGTTGAAACGACGCATCGAGAACGCTTCGCCTGACCAAGTCCAGCACGGCGGTCTGGCCCCCCGCGAACGGCTGAACCAGGAAACAGGCTTCAGCGAGAACGGCATCGCAGGTCCGCAGCGGCGGCGCGATCCGCGACCACTGGTCCACCGCCCACCCATGATGCCGGTCACGGCTATTCAGCAGCGCCACAAGCGGGCCGGTATCGAGTATGACGCTCAACGGCCGAAATTCTTGAAATAAGACCTGTTGACCGAGAGGTCCTCTGGGCCCGAAAGCACGCCCTTCAAGTCAGGTACGCGCGAGAGGGCCGAATCCTCGGGTACGGTCTCATCCGTACGCAGGTAGGTCTCCAGGGCAGCCCGGATCAGCGCCGACTTGCTGATGCTGTTCCGGCGCGCAGTTGCCTCCAGTCGCAGGGCGAGCGGATCGGGAAGCTTTAGCGAGACGGTAGTCATACCTACTCCTGGTATTACCATAATGCACACATAGTATTACCATCGGACGCCTCTGGCCGTCAAGCCGAAAAGGCGAGGAAAATGACCGAATTTCCTGGCTGCGGGCGTTATCTTCGGAACCAGAGGTAGGCGACGGAAACTTCCGGCCCGACACCGCGGCAATACCGGCCGTTGTTGTCGCAGGTCTGGCCCGCGCAGCTGTCGCAGTTACGCATTTCCTTGCGGTCGAACCGCTGCACCGCCGCCATTTCCGGCGCCATGAAGGCAATCAACTGCTCCCGCGTGGAGCGTCTGGGCCCGCCGAACAGCCGATCGTGATCGCCACGGCTTTCCCAGTGCGCCAGGATGAAGTCGCCGTCCTCCTTCAGCCAGTTGAGGATGCGGCCCTTGTAATCCGGAAGCTTGTCCCTGGGAATGTTGTGCATGAGGCCGGTATCGACCACAAGATCGAACTTTTCGCTGGATTCCCATTCCAGCACGTCCGCCAGGATGTATTCCACTTCCACGCCTTCCTTTTCGGCCAGTTCCGTGGACATGGCGATGGCCGGCTCCATGAAGTCGACGCCCTTGACCGTCCAGCCCAGTTTGGCCAGCCCAACGGTGTCGATACCCGCTCCGCAGCCCAGATCGAGGGCGGTGCCCGGCTGCGCGCGCGACTCGTGCACGAGAGGAATAAAGCGCGTGGGCTCGGCGTGATACCAAACCAGGTTCTCCCTGCTTTTCACGTCCTTGTAGTAGCCCTCGAATGTGGCTTTCTCGTTCATGGTCGGGTCGGCGTCGGGCGGTCAGCGGGCTTGAAGCCGGTCGCGGTGCTCGCGGGCGCGGAGCAGGTAGACCTCCGAGCCTTCGGCCACGCGGGCGCGCTCGTCGTCGGTGAGGGCGCGCACGGCGCGCGCGGGCACGCCCATGATCAGGCTGTCGGACGGATATTCGCGGCCTTCGGGCAACAGGGCGCCGGCGGCGACCAGGCTGTTGGCGCCGACGCGGCTGCCGTTCAAGAGGATCGCGCCCATGCCGATGGTGCAGCCGTCCTCGATGGTGCAGCCGTGCAGGATCACGTTGTGCCCCACGGTCACGTCTTCGCCCACGGTGGTGGGAAAGCCTTCGTCGGTATGCACCACCGTGCCGTCCTGGATGTTGCTGCGCGCGCCGATCCGGATGGGCTCGGTATCGCCGCGCAACACGGCGCCGTACCAGACGCTCGAGTCCTCGCCCAGATCCACGGTTCCGATCACGGCCGCGTCCGGCGCGACGAACAGCGCCTTCGAGCGCGGCTTGCGGTCACCCAGGTCGTAGATCACTGCCCTTCTCCGACGTAGCGGCGCGGCTGGGCCGTAAAGCCCGGGCCGAACTCGTACAGAAGCGGCGCCCCCGTGGGAATCTCCAGCCTGACGATGTCGTCATCGGAAATATTCTCCAGCAGCTTCACCAGCGCCCGCAGGCTGTTGCCGTGCGCCGACACCAGCGTACAGCGCCCCGCCCGAACGTCCGGTGCGATGCGGCTTTCCCAATAGGGCTGCACGCGATCCAGCGTGTCCTTGAGCGACTCGGCGGCCGGCGGCGCGTCCACGCCGGAGTAGCGCGGGTCGTGGCGCGGGTGGCGCGGGTCATCCGGCGCCAGCGGCGGCGGCGGCGTGGCGTAGGAACGCCGCCAGATCCTCACCTGCGCCTCGCCGTGCTTTGCCATGGTCTCGGCCTTGTTCAGGCCCTGCAGCGCGCCGTAATGGCGTTCGTTCAAACGCCAGCTTCGATGGACCTTGATGCCGCTTGCGTCAAGCTCCGCCAGCATCAGCGACAGCGTGCGCACCGCACGGGTCAGCACCGACGTGTGCGCCACCTCGGGCGCCAGGCCGGCACCGCGGAGCAGGCGCCCGGCGCGGCAGGCCTCCTCCTCGCCCGCAGGGCTCAGGTCAACGTCGGTCCAGCCGGTAAAGCGGTTTTCGCGGTTCCACACGCTCTCGCCGTGCCGGCACAGGACCAGCCGGCCATACGACGGTTTCACGAGGCCAGCTTCAGGTCCGCCACCACCGCGCTCAGGAATCGCGACGCGTCGGCGCCGGCCACGCAGCGGTGATCGAAGGTGAGCGACAGCGGCAGCATGCGGCGGATCGCGATCTCGCCGTTCACGGCCACGACTTCCTCGCGGGCCGCGCCGCTTCCGAGGATGCCCACGGTGGGCGGAACCATCAGCGGCGTGGCGTAGCGCGACGAGCCTCCGGCAATGTTCGACAGCGTGATGGTGTAGCCGCGCACTTCCTCGGGCTTGAGCGTGCGGTCGGCGCCGGCCTTCTTCAGCCGCGCCACTTCCTCGCGCAATTCATCCAGGCCCAGCTTGCCGGCGTTGAAGATGGTGGCCACGATCAGGCCGTGCGGCGTGTGCATGGCCAGGCCCATGTGCACGTCTTCGGACATGGACAGCACGCCGGTCCCGGCGCTGAAGGTCCCGTTGAGCCGCGGTTCGGCCCGGGCCCCGGCCACCATGGCCCGGATCAGCCGCGGCGTGAAATCGCGCGGCGACTCCCAGTCGTGGATGTCGGCGTCGTCCATCACCGTGCACAGCGCCACTTCGCTGTGGGAAGCGGTCATGCTGCGGAACATCGCGCGGCGCGGGCCGGAGAGCTTTTCGTCGGTGGCCGACGCTGGCGAAGCGGTCTCGGAGGCCCTGGCGACGTCCTTGGCCGTGATCCGGCCGCCCGGGCCTGAGCCCTCCAGCCCGGTCAGGTCGACGCCCAGTTCGCGGGCCAGGGCGCGGACCGAAGGGGCGGCCTTGACCCGCTGTTTCCTGGGCGCCGCGGCGGCCGACCCGGTCGTGTCGCTCATCACCAGGGCGCTGGCGGGGAGTTTGCCGACCACGCCGGGGGCGTCGTCCTTGCCGTCCGCCCGGGGGGCGGGGGCGTCCTCGCTCCCAGGCACGTCGAAGCGGGCCAGCACGTCGCCCACCGGGATCACGTCGCCGGCGTCGCCGTGCAGCGAGATCACGCGGCCCGTAACCGGCGACGGCACTTCCACGACCGCCTTGTCGGTCTCCACCGAGACCAGCGGCTGATTCAGCTTGATGTCGTCATTGGCGGCAACGTGCCATTCCACGATCTCGGCCTCGGTCAAACCCTCGCCGAGATCGGGTAATTTGAACTCTCTCATTCCAATTATCCTGGTTGAACGCTCGATCAACCCTCCATGCACTCGTGCACGGCGTCCTTGATCCGCTGGACGCTGGGAATATAGCCGTATTCCATCCGCGCCAGCGGCGGCACGGCATCGTAGCCGCCCACCCGGACCACCGGCGCTTCCAGGCTGTACAGCCCTTCCGAAGCCAGGACCGCGGCCACTTCCCCGCCCAGCCCGCCGCTCACCGCGGCCTCGTGAACGATGACCGCGCGTCCGGTGCGCGACACCGACTCCAGGATCGTGTCCTTGTCCATCGGGCTTACCGTGGCCAGGTCCACCACCTCGCAGTCGATGCCCTCGTCGGCCAGTTCGCCCGCCGCGGTCCAGCTTTCCAGCGCCGACGCGCCCCAGTTGATCAGCGTCACGTCGGTCCCCGGCCGGGTCACGAAGGCCTTGTCCAGCGGCAGGCCCTCGCCGTTGTCCGGAACCTCCTGGCGGAAGGCGCGGTAAATCCGCTTGGGCTCCAGGAAAATCACCGGGTCCGGATCGCGGATCGCCGACAGCAGCAGGCCGTAGGCGCGCACCGGCGAGGACGGGATCACGACCCGCACGCCGGGCATGTGCGCGAACAGCGCCTCGGTGCTCTCGGAATGGTGCTCGGGAGCGCGGATGCCGGTCCCGAACGGCGCGCGCAGCACCATCGGACAGGTCAGCCGTCCGCGGGTGCGGTTACGTATCCGGCTGGCGTGGTTGATGATCTGGTCGAGCGCCGGGTAGATGAAGCCCATGAACTGGATTTCCGGGACCGGCTTGAACCCCTGCGTGGCCATGCCCACGGACAGGCCGGCGATCATGGCCTCGGCCAGCGGCGTATCGAAGACCCGCTCCGCGCCGAACTTCTCCTGCAGGCCCACCGTGGCCCGAAACACGCCGCCGTTCACGCCCACGTCCTCGCCGAACACGACCACGCTGTCGTCGTGGGCCATCTCCCAGGCCAGCGCCTGGTTGACCGCTTCGACCAGTGTCAGATTGGCCATCAGCCGTGATCCGGGACCGGGTACTTGCGGGCTATTTCCCGCTGGGCCTCTAGCGCGGCCGGCATGTTGGCGAACTGGTGCTCGAAGATGTCCTCGATTTTCGGCCGGGGCACCGCCAGATAGGCCTCGACCTCCTTCTCCACCTCGGCTTCCAGCTCCTCGATCAGCGCTTCTTCCTGCGCGTCGGTCCAGCCGAAGCGCTCCTGCATGAACCGCTTCATCCGGTGAAGCGGGGCGCGCCGGGCTGCCTGCTCGACTTCCTCGTCGGCGCGGTAACGGGTGGCGTCGTCGGCCGTGGTGTGGTCGCCCAGCCGGTAGCTGAGGGCCTCGACCAGCGAGGCGCCGCCGCCGGAGCGGGCCCGTTGCGTGGCGATCTCGGCGGCGTTGCGCACCGCGATCAGGTCGTTGCCGTCCACCTGCTCGCCATGAATGCCGACGGCGATCGCCTTCTGCGCCAGCGTCTCGGCGCCGGTCTGGTCGTCCACGTGCATGGAGATGGCGTAGCGGTTGTTGGTGACCCAGAAGACCACCGGCAGTTGCATGGCGCCGGCGGCGTTCAGGGCCTCGTAGAACGCGCCTTCGGAGGTGGCGCCGTCGCCGCACATCGCCACGGCGCAGGCCTCCTCGCCGCGCATCTTGAAGGCCAGCGCGGCGCCGGCGGCGTGCAGGCATTGCGTGGCGATCGGCACGCAATACGGAAAATCGTGCCTGGCGCTGTCCCAGTCGTGGCCGCGCTCGTCGCCGCCCCACACGGCCAGCAACTGGCTCATGCGCACGCCCCGCCAGAGCATGGCGCCGTGCTCGCGATACGAAGGGGCCAGCACGTCTTCCGGCCGCATGGCGGCGGCCAGGCCGATCTGGGCGGCTTCGTGGCCGTGGCTGGAGGCGATGGTGTTGACCTGGCCGGTGCGCTGCAGGTTGATGCTGCGCCGGTCGAAGACCCGGGTCAGGTGCATGAAGCGATACATGCGCGCCATTTCGTCCGCGTCGGCGGCAAATTCGGGCAATTCTTGCTGCGCTTTACCGTGCTCGTCTAAGAACTGCGTATACGTGATTTCAAACTTGGCTACTACCGTCATGTGACTACTCGATTCGGGGGGGAAAGTATATCGCGGATGCCCGAATTTATAATTCCCGGGGCGATGCTTACGCACATTGATTCGAAGCGCCGCCCCGGCATGGTGGACGTGGCCGACAAGGCCGTTACCGAGCGCACGGCCACGGCCCGCGCGGTGGTCGTGCTGCCCGCCGAGACCGCCGGACTGGCCGAAAACGGCGAAATCAACACCCACAAGGGGCCGGTGTTCCAGACCGCCATCATCGCCGGGACCCAGGCGGCCAAGCGCACCCACGAACTGATCCCCTTCTGCCATCCGCTCAAGCTCGAGGGCTGCCGCATCGCGCTGGAACTCAACGGCAACGAGATCGAGATCGAGTGCGCGGTCAAGGTGACCGGCAAGACCGGCGCGGAAATGGAGGCGCTCACCGGGGCGACGGTCGCCGCGCTGACCGTCTACGACATGCTGAAGTCGGCTTCTCGCGGCATCGAGATCACGGCGGCGCGGCTGGTCGAAAAGACCGGCGGCAAGAGCGACTACCGCGATGACGGCGCCGGCTGACGCGCCGATTTCCGGCGTGGTGCTGGCGGGGGGGCTGAGCACGCGCTTCGGAAGCGACAAGGCCGCCGCCGAGATCGGCGGCGTAAGCCTGCTGGAACGCGCGGTGCGGGTGCTGGAATCGGTCCTGGACGACGTCTGGGTGTCGGTGCGCCCGGACCAGGCCGGCGACGCGCTGCGCTCGCGCTACCGCTGCCTGGTGGACCGGCATCCCGGCCAGGGGCCGGCGGCGGGCCTGGAGGCGGCGCACGCTGCGGCGCCCGAACGGGCCTGGCTGGCGCTGGCCTGCGATCAGCCCTCCGTGAGCGGCGCCGACCTCGAGCGCCTGGTGGCCGAACGCGACCCGAACGCCGCCGCCACCGCCTGTTGCGACCCGGCCACCGGGACAGTGCAGCCATTGTGCGCGATCTACGAACCCGCTACCCTTGCGGGCCTGGCGAAGGAAACGGCCGACGGTACGGGCCCCTCGCCACGCGGCTACCTGGAAAGCCGGCCGCTGAAACTGATTCCGATGAACATTACGAACATCAATAGTCTTGACGATCTGCACGGGTATCTGCGCAGCGGAGCTACGACCCCATGAGCGAGAACGACAGTAAGAAGCCTACGCGCAGCGAGGCGGAGCAGGCGGTGCGCGTTCTGCTGGGCTGGACCGGCGACGATGTCGACCGCGAGGGCCTGGTGGACACGCCCAAGCGTGTCGTGCGCGCCTTCGAGGAATGGTTCAGCGGCTACGCCGTGGATCCGTACGAGTTCCTGTCGCGCACGTTCAGGGAAGTGAACGGCTACGACGAGATCGTGGCCCTGACCAACATCGACTTCAACTCGCACTGCGAGCACCACGTCGCGCCGATCATCGGCAGGGCCCACGTCGCCTATCTGCCGCGCGACAAGGTGGTGGGCATCAGCAAGCTGGCGCGGGTGGTGGACGCCTACGCGCGGCGCCTGCAGGTGCAGGAGAAGCTCACCGCGCAGATCGCCGAGTGCATTTCCAACGTTCTCGAGCCGCGCGGCGTGGCGGTGGTGGTCGAGGGCGCGCACGAGTGCATGACCACGCGCGGTATCGGCAAGCGCAACGTGAGCATGGTCACCAGCCAGATGCTGGGCATTTTCCGCGACGACGCCCGCGCGAGGGCCGAATTCCTGGCAATGATCGACCGCGGGCGGTGATAATACGCGGCTCGGGGGAGTGCCGCGGAACATCACTTGGCTCACGAGGTCCGATCGATCGAAGACGCAAGGGCGCTGGAAGGCGTCGAGGTGGGCGTGTCCGACTGGATCCTGGTGGACCAGGACCGGATCGACCGCTTCGCGAAAGCCACCGACGACTACCAGTGGATCCACGTCGATCCCGAGCGGGCCGCGCAGGAACTCGACACCGGCGCCACCATCGCCCACGGCTACCTGACGCTGTCGCTGATCCCGGGCGCCACCGAGGAGTTCGTCCGCATGCCCACGCTCAAGCGGGCGATCAACTGGGGTCTGAACAAGGTGCGCTTTTCCAGCATGGTGGTGTGCCCGAGCCGGGTGCGGGTGCGCACGACGGTGCTGCAGGCCCGGGCCCGCCTCGGCGGCATACAGATGACCTGCCGGCACCGGGTCGAGATCGAGGGACAGAAGAAGCCCGCCTGCACCGCCGAGACCCTCGCCCTCTACATGATCTAGCCCCGCGGATAGCCGGTGGGGGTGTCGGGGCCGGCGGCGTTGGAGTAGTTGATCATCATGAACGTGATCCGGCCGTCGTCGAACTCGAAGAAGTTCGAATTCAGCAACTGCTGCACCGGATGGTCCGCGTAGAGCCCGCCCGGCTTGGGCGTCAGGCGAACGACGAAGCGGCTGGCCGCGCGCTGCCCCTCCACGTCCACCGTGTGGCGAAACTCGCCGAACCAGCAGTCGTAGTTCCCGCAGAGGTGCTCGAAGAAGCTCGGCAGCGGCTCCTGCCCGGGACCCGGTGACGGGGAGTAGCGCCGTTCGGGATTGTCTCCGTGGCGTATCAGCACCTCGGCGTCGCCGGCGAAGCAATCCAGCACGCCTTCGAGGTCGCCGGCGGAAACGCCGCCGAAATAGCGGCGCTCGATGAAGTCGATATACGCGTTCCGGTCTTTCATCGGCGGGAGGCCCTCGCTCCCGGCGTCTAGTCGCCCGGCTGCATCTGCGCCATGAACGCCCGGATGCGCCGGGCGTTGGTGCCGACGTCGGAAAGGCCCAGCCGCGACTTGGAGCGCACGTCGATCAGCGAACCGTCGCCGGACTCGACGATGCGCACCACGACGTCGTCCTTGAAGCCGAACCAGGCGGTGGTGGCGACGGCCTCCAGGCGCCCCTCGCCGGGCGCCACCGCGATCAGCTCCCATTCCATCGCCCGCGCGGCGCTTTCCGCCAGCGCCATCGCCTCGGCCGGCGACACGTCAAGCTCGAGCGGTTCGATCTCCGGGTACGCCGCAAGCTGCTGCTCGGCTACCTGGCTGCCCGCATATTCGGGCGGATTCGGCGCCCCGGCGCGAAGCGGCAGGATGTCCACGAACGGCGGCGGATTCACCGTGTCGGTGGTGATGTCGTGAATCGGCGGGGACACCTGGCCCTGGCGCAGCCACAGCAGGTTGTTGAGGGTCATTCCAACGGTCAGGACAAGCGCGATCCAGCAGATGGCGTTGAATCCCCAGCTCCCCATCCGGCCGCGTCCGCCGATCATCCCCACCAGCAGGAACAGCGTCGCCAGGGCCATGATCGCAACGCTGGCGACGTAGCCGATGAAGGCCGGAATCAGGGACAGCATCTCCAGCCGGTAGCCGCCGATGCTGGCCGCCACGACAACGGCGCCCACCGCCCAGATCCAAACTCCGATCCTGGCAAGCGTTACGGACATCCTGCCGTGTCTGGCCATATCCGAGCCTCTCCCAACGCGAGCGGTCTATCTTACGGCATTCTCCCGGAGCTCATAAATCCTTGCCGACTTGAACAGCCAGCCCTTTTGTATGACAATGTCATGCACCAATTGAATCATTTCGGCTAACCGGTATGGCTAATCAACTCGTTCAAGCGCGCGTTAACAGTGACATCAAGGAAGAGGCTTCGATCGTCCTGGCCGCCATGGGACTGTCGGTCTCCGACGCCGTGCGGCTGCTGCTGACGCGGGTGGCGCGAGAGAAAGCGCTGCCGTTCGCGCCGCTTGTTCCCAATGCCGAAACCATTGCCGCCATGAAGGAGGCGCGAGCCGGCAATCTCGCGCGGTTCGACGATGTCGAGAGTCTTCTCGACGACCTGCATGAGGGCAATTGAGCGAACCCGTCGATTCAAGCGTGACTACAAGCGGGAGTCCCGCGGCCGGCATCGCGCCGACCTCGATAAACGACTGGCCGAGATTGTTCAGGCGCTTGCCGCCGATACTCCACTTGATCCGCGTCACCATGACCACGCGCTCAGCGGTCCGTGGACCGACTTCCGGGACTGCCACCTAAGACCGGATCTGATACTCATCTATCAGAAGCCTGATGCGCACACGCTCCGGCTCGTCCGCATAGGATCGCATGCCGAACTTGGACTGTGAATTGGCGAATGCGGTACGCTTGCGGCCATGGATACGAAGGCTGACGTAATGACCGCCGATGCGTTGCGCGGACTGATCGACCAGCTCGAACTGGAGCCGCTGGAGCAGAACCTGTTCCGGGGCCAGAGCCGCGACTTCGGCACCGGCCGGGTGTTCGGCGGCCAGGTGCTGGGGCAGGCGCTGTACGCCGCCCTGCGCACCGTCGAAGGCCGCGTGGCGCACTCGCTGCACGCCTACTTCCTGCGCGAGGGCGACACCAGCGCACCGATCATCTACGAAGTGGACCACGCCCGCGACGGCGGCAGTTTCTCCAACCGCCGGGTGGTGGCGGTCCAGCACGGGCGTCAGATCTTCAACATGACCGCTTCGTTCCAGGCCGCACAGGAAGGCCCCGAGCACCAGGACCCGATGCCGGACGCGCCGGACCCGGACGAGCTCAGGGACCTGCGCGACTTGACCTCCGGTGAAGCGGACTGGATGCCGCGCCGTTATTTCAAGCTGCTCAGGCTGACGCAGGCACTCGACTTCCGCCCGGTGGACCCGGAGCACACGCTGGGCACGGGCGCCCGCGAACCCCGCCAGATGGTGTGGATGCGCTCGTCGGCGCGCCTGCCGGACGATGTCGAGGCGCACCAGGCGTTTCTGGCCTTCGCCTCCGACATGGGACTGATCGGCACGGTGACCTTCCCGCACGTTCTCCCGCCCACCGGCTTTCAGCTCGCCAGCCTCGATCATGCGATGTGGTTCCATTGCCCGGTGCGGGTGGACGAGTGGATGCTGTTCGACCTGCACAGCCCGCGGGCCGGGGGCGCGCGGGGCTTCGCCAGGGCGTCGGTCTATGCGCGCAAAGGCACGCGGGTCGCGACCATGGCCCAGGAGGGCCTGTTCCGGATCCGCAGGAGGGGGCGTCCGTGAGGACGCCCGGCTTGAGCGCGACGCCGCGCACGCTGTTCGAGAAGCTCTGGGCCGCCCACGAGGTGGCTCGGACCGGCGACGGGCAGTCGCTGATCGCCATCGACCGGATCTTCCTGCACGAACGCACCGGCACGCTGGCGCTGCAGGCTCTGGAGAAGGCCGGCCGGGCGATACGCCATCCCGGGCGCGCCTTCTGCGTCATGGACCACATCGTCGATACGGTGCCCGGACGGCCCGGGCTGACCCGCATGCCCGGCGGCGCCGAGTTCATCACCGCCACGCGCGAGGCGGCGCGCGAGGCGGGCATCCGGCTGTTCGACATCGACGACCCCAGCCAGGGCATCGTGCACGTCATCTCGCCGGAACTCGGCATCGCCCTGCCCGGCCTGACGCTGGTGTGTCCCGACAGCCACACCTGCACGGTGGGCGGACTGGGCGCACTGGCCTGGGGCATCGGCACCACCCAGGCCGAGCACGCGCTGGCCACCGGCACGCTCCGGGTGGAGAAGCCCTTGTCGATGCGCGTTAACTTTGTCGGCCGCCCGGACCCGGCGGTCACGGCCAAGGACCTGATCCTGGCCGTGATCGCGAAGCACTCCGCCACGGGCGGCCTGGGCTGCGCGGTGGAGTTCGCGGGCGATGCGATCGACGCGCTGGGCGTGGAGGGCCGGATGACGCTCTGCAACATGGCCATCGAGTTCGGCGCCACCATGCCGGTCCAGGCGCCGAACGAGGACGTGTTCGAATACGTGAGCGGGCGCGAATTTTCCCCGCGCGGCGCGCTGTGGGACCAGGCGCTGGCGACCTGGCGCGATTTGAAGACGGACAAAGGCGCCGAATTCGACCGCGAACTGGAACCCGACTGCGAAGGCATGGCGACGCCGGGGTGCTGGGGCACGAGCCCCGGGCACTCGTCCACCATTTACGCGCAGGTGCCGGAACCGGGCGGGGACGCCGTGCGCAGCGC
>CAYMQG010000028.1:0-10209 GCA_964392625.1 uncultured Gammaproteobacteria bacterium
CAGCGTTGCGGCCGGCTTTCCCTTCATGCGCGCGTAACCGTCGGCGCATCCCGTTACCACCGTCTCTGCCACGCCGAGCACGCAGCGCATCTCGGGCACCTTGTCGAGCGCCGCGACAAAATGCATCTCCGACGTACCGGGATTGGCAAAGCAGGTATCGACGCCGCTCGCGAGCAGCGAGCGGACGAGGCTTTCGGCACCATTCACGACAACAAAACTCCCTTCGATGTTGTCAGCACGACATCGTATCTGGCGATCGCGTCCCGGCCGCGATCATGCAGTTCGTCATCGGTAATGACGTCGAACTCGTAACCCATTCGCTCGAGCCAGTACCGCAAGTGCGAGTCGGCCGCGAAGTGGCGCAGGTCGACCCGGCCGCAGGTTCTCGCGGACTCACGTGCTCCGCTGGAATCCATCGACTGTAATCGCCTGACCCGTGATGAAGTTCGGCTCGACACTCGCCAGGAACGCCACCACCTCGCCGATGTCCTGGGGCGTGCCCAGGCGCCCGAGGCAAATCCCCTTCAACGCCTCATCGGTCGCGGCCGCGAGCCCGGAGTTGATGGTACCCGGGCAGATCGCATTCACGGCGATGGTAGGCGCGAGCTCTTTCGCAAGCGAGCGCGTCATGCCGAGTATCCCCGCCTTCGACGCCGCGTAGGCGAGCTTGCTGACCGTTCCACCGCTGTACGCGGCGATGGAGGCGATGCTGACGATCCGGCCCCAGCCTCGCGCCTGCATCGATGGAACAACTGCTCTCGACCAGTTGAAGCACCCCTTCAGGTTCACGTCGATCGTACGATCCCACTCGGCCTCACTGATCTCGAGCAGCCCCTTCGCGCTGCCGATACCGGCGTTGTTGACGAGCACGCCGATCGCCTCGAAGCGCTCCAGGATGTCGCCTGCAACCGCCTCGGCCTTCTCGAAGTCGCTCACATCGGCAACAAAGCCCTCCGCCTGCACCCCCGTCGCCCTAAGCTTGCCAGTCGCCTCGCGCAGCTCGTCTTCGCGAACATCGACGAGCGCCAGGTTGAAGCCCTTGGCCGCGAGCGACATGGCGCAGCCGAGGCCGATACCTCTGGCCCCGCCGGTCACTACCGCAACCGACCCGGTATTCCTTGTAGTCATGAGTCTTGCCTCGCTTGTGGGCTGCCGGTTGCCTCCAGATCCAGCGTTACCGACCGGCCCGAGCTCGCGGACTCGTGCAGCGCCTCGAGGACGGCGCAGTTTCGCAGGCCGTCTTCCGCCGGGAACTCGGGCGCCTTGCCGGAAAGGACGCACTCAGAGAACTCGTCCAGTTGCGCGGTGAACCGGTTGGGTGCCGGCGTGGCGATGGTCCGCTCATCCCGCCCCTCGACGCCCTTGACGATGACGGGACCCGAATCGTCGAACATCGACGGAATCTCGATCCTTCCTTCGCGTCCATCGATCGAGATCTGGGTGCGGAACGATGAGTGCTCCATGCTGCTCGTCACGTTCGCCAGCACCCCGTTGCCGAACTCCATGAGGGCACAGAACGTCGTGTCGACACCCCACCCGCCGGAATCGAAGCCGAACCCATGCACACGGACCGGCTCGGCACCGAGAACGAACCGTGCCGCATACACGGCGTAAGAGCCGACCTCCCGTAATGCGCCGTGTTGAAGCTCAGCCGAATACCGAACGGATGCCAGATCCTCCGGGCTGGTCCGGTGGCTGCAGACAACCGCGTTCACAGTGACCACCTGGCCGATGGCCCCGTCGGCAACGAGCTCTCGCGCCTTTCTCAGGTGCGGGTTCCATCGATGTGTGAACCCCTCGACGAGCACGACGTTGTTGCTCCTGGCCGCATCGATCATTCGCTGGCAGTCTTTCGCCGACGTCGCCAGCGGCTTCTCGCACAGGATGTGCTTGCCTGCCTCGGCCGCCTTGACCGTCCACTCGCAGTGCATGCTGATCGGCAACGCGTTGATCACGGCGTCCATGCCGGGGTCGGCAAGCTGCTCTTCGTACGACCCAAACCACCGGTCTATTCCGTGCTCGTTCGCCGCCGCCTCGGCCTTCGAGGCAGCGCGTGACGAGATCGAAACGATCTGCGAGTTCTTCGACTCCCGTGAAGCGGGGAGATGGGCATTGATGCCAATCTGCGAGGTCGAGAGAAGACCATACCGCACGACTTTCTGTCCCATTTCTGTCACCTGCTCCGGAGCGTTGTCGATTCGGCCGTCGGTGAAATCACCGCACGGGGCGTAGTCAGGCGTTGTCGGCCAGAAATTGTTGCGCCGCATCCACGATCAGATGTCGCAGCTCGATAACAGCGAGGAGGTCAGTGTGCAGCTTGCCGCCGGCGGCGTGGATGCGCTCCGCCACCTGGCGCTCCGCGTCGACTACGTCGGGGTGACCCGGCTGCCCCGGAAGATCCATCGACTGCGCCAGGTCGTTCGGCCCAAAGACATAGCCATCAAATCCTTTGACCTCGAGAATGGCGTCCAGATTGTCGAATGCCCGGGCACTCTCGAGCTGACACAGCACGAGCATATTGGCGTTGGTCTGCCGCATGTACTCGGTGCGTTCGCTGCCCTGGATGTCGATCAACGCGGCGTTGTTGTAGTAGTTGCCGCGGCCACCGCCCCAGCTGCGCTGACCGTCCGGTCCGAAGAGGCTCGCGTCAGCGTCTCTCCTTCACCCCGCTGCGCTCGTAGGACGAGAAGGGGCTGCCGCGCACGTCCTCCACCCGGTCTGCGTCGACCAGCCCGAAGCTCGTGCGCCCATCGACGACGTAGCGGGCCCATCTCATATCGTGTTGCTCCTGCTCGACCGATCGATGGGGCCGGCGCGAATCAAGTCGCGGCGCTCTCTGACGACAGCGCGGCCAGAGCCGACGACCACGCGTCGAAGGTGTCGGCGACATCCTGGTCGGTATGCGCGGTGGAGACCGCGTAGCGGCTTTTCCCTTTCAAGACGCCTCGCTCGAGGAGCAAGGCGTTGAGCCGCTGCATCTCGGCATCACCTGGCAGCACGTCGCGATAGTTCTCGATCGGGCCGCGCGCAAAGACCGCGTCGAACCACGGTGGGAGACCGACCACGCTAGCCTCGATACGCTGCTCGGCGAGGCGCTCCGTGAGGCCCTGCATGAGCCGCTCGCCGGTCGCGAACAGCCTCTCGTAGGTGCCGGGTCTGCGCAAGACCTCGAGGGTGGCGAGACCCGCCCGCGCGGCGATGGGGTTGCCGCTCAGGGTGCCGAGCTGCAACAGGTGCTCGTCCGCTCCCACGCGAGCGGCATCGAAGTGGGCCATGATGTCCTCGCGCCCGGCAATGGCGGCGAGCGGATAGCCCCCGCCGAGGGCCTTGCCGAGGGTGCACACGTCCGGGACGACGCCGTAGTACGCCTGAGCGCCGCCATAGGCGAGCCGAAAGCCGGTGATGATCTCGTCGAACACCAGCGGCACGTCGTGCCTGGCGGTCAGCTCTCTCACTCCTTCCAGGAAACCGGGCTTGGGCGGAATGATGCGTTGCACCGGCTCCATCAGCACGCCGGCAAGCACGTCTCCGTACTCGCGCAGCATGCCGGCGAAGGTATCGATGTCGTTGTAGGGCGCCACCAGGATGTCGTCGCGCACCCCCTGGGGGATGCCCGCGCTGTCCGGGACGGGCTGGGGGAAGTTACTGAGCTTCCTGGGCGCGAAACTCATCAGGCTCGCGTCGCTGGTGCCGTGAAAGCCGCCCTCGAACTTGAGGATCTTGTCGCGCTTGCGAAACGCGCGCACCAGGCGAATCGCGTAGGCGTCCGCCTCGCTGCCGGTGCTGACGAAGCGCACCTGCTCGGCGCAGGGCACCGCCTCGACGATGGCCTCGGCAAGCGCGATGCCGTGGCGGTTGTTCATGAAAAAGCCCGTGCCGTGGGCGATCTGCTCGTGGACCGCCTCGTTGACCTCGGGATGGGCGTGACCGATCAGCATCGGACCGGCGCCCAGCAGGTAGTCGATGTACTCGTTGCCGCTCTCGTCCCACACCCGGCCGGCACGCCCGGCCCGGATGATGAGGTCCGAGCTCACGTTGCCGAATCCGCCCGCAGGCAGGACTCGCCGCGCGGTCTCGACCAGTGCCAGCTCTTCTCGGCTACGTTGGCGCATCGCGTGGTCCTCCGTGTAGAGCCGTGTGGATCTTCATCCTGGCCCCTACAACGCCGGCCACCGGTGGGCCCAGGGTGCGGCCTGCTCGAAGGCAGCAGCGGCTTGCAGGACTTGGCTGTCGGCGTGCCAGCGTCCTGCGATTTGCAGGGCTACGGGCAGCCCTTCGCCGGTAAAGCCGCAGGGGACACTGGCCGCCGGATACCCGGTCCAGTTGAAGGGGACGGTGAAGGGCAGCCTGTCGAACATGGCCGGTGTGGGTATGCCATCGATCTCGAGCGGCCCCTGTTCGACAGACCAGGCCCCAATCGGCATCTGGGGTGTCAGCAACAGGTCGTACCGCTGAAAGAACTCTCGGACCTGGTGATAAAAGTTGGTGCGAAAAACCCCGCCTAGCACAATCTCTTCAGCCGACACCTGGCGACCGGCCTCGATCATGAAAGCCAGACTGGGTTCGAAGTAGTCGGGCTGCTTGTCATAGTCCGGGCCCATCTTCGCGGCAAGTTGAGCGTGATAATCCCTGGCGAAGGCCTGTTGCGGGTTGTCCCAGCCGGGATCGACCGCTTCCACATGGCAGCCAAGATCGCTGAATCTCTCGGCGGCCCGTCGAGTCAGCTCTCGTACCTCGGGATCGACGGCGGCATAGCCGAGATCCTCGCTCCAGGCAACTCGCAGCCCCTTCATCGCCTCGACGGGTTGCGCGACAGCCGCCACGTAGCCGTCCGGGGAACTGTCGATGCTTGCAGGGTCACGCGGATCCGGTCCGGCCAGGGCCTGCAGATACAACGCGGCGTCGGCCACGGTGCGGGTCAGGGGGCCGTCGTGCGCGATGGCACGCCAGCTCGTCTTGTTCGGCCAGTGAGGAATCCGGCCGAATGAAGGCTTGAGGCCGAACGTGCCACAGAGTGCGGCGGGAATGCGGATCGAGCCCGCACCGTCCGAGCCGTGGGCCAGCGGACCGAGTCCTGCGGCCACGGCGGCGCCCGCCCCGCCACTCGAGCCCCCCGAGGTGCGGTCCAGCTTCCAGGGATTCCGACACGGCGGGCCGATCAGGTTGTCGCACATGTCCTTGTGGCCGGAGTGGCAGGCGTTGGTCTTGCCGATGATGATCCCCCCGGCTGCCTTGGTACGCTCGGTGACGATGCCGTCGATGTCGGCAATATTGGCTTCGAAGAACTTCGAGCCATAGGTACAACGCAAACCCGCTACCGGCTCCAGATCCTTGATGGCAACTGGGATTCCATGCAGCAGGCCGAGCGCTTCACCGGCCATAACGGCCGCTTCGGCGGCCCTGGCCGATTCCAGGGCACCGTCGGCATCGACGGTTATGAAGGCGTTGACCTGCTCGTTCACGGCCTCGATTCGAACCAGGACGGCCTCGACGATATCGACCGGCGATACGTCCCGGGACCGGATTGCGGCGGCCAACTCCGTGGCCGGCGTCAGACCCAGGTCATCGTTCATCCAATTCGTCCGTTGATTACTCTCCGCCCGCGGTTTTGGTCATGTCCGCAAACCGGCGCCCTTGACCGACTTCGTCCTCCAATTGCTCTGTGGCGACATTGGCTGGTCCGTATACTTCCAATATCACGACGTCGTCAGAGGCCCCGATTTCGTTATGAAGGATCCGGCTCGGCAGAAAGTAACTGTCGCCCTCTCTGCAGGTTATTTCCCCTTCCACCCCGTCAATCACGAAACTGGTCGACCCCTTGAGGACATAGTTGAAGTGAAAGTCATAGTGGTGACGGTGCATACCGGTGGTAGGTTTAACGTTTGCCTCGCGGTCTTTATTGAGCTGTTCCTGGTTCCATTTGATAATGTGCGCGCGGAACTGGCCGCCCGTCGCTTCTGCGATGCCAAGGTCGGCATACAGGGCGGCCCCCCGCAGGCCCGGCCCGAATTCCTGAACCTGTTGACTAGGATGACGACCGTCGGCAGTTACAGTCGTGAAGGCTGGTGTCTGCTTGTTCCAACCTTTCAGATATTGTTTTTCATCCGCGGTTTTGGTCATGTCAACAAACCGCCCCCCGTGCCCGACTTCGTCCTCCAATTGCTCCGTGGCGACATTGGCGGGTCCGTAGATTTCCAATATCTCGACGTCGTCAGAGGCACCAATTTCGTTATGAAGAATCCGGTGCGGTAAAAAGTAACTGTCGCCCGCTCTGCAGATTATTTCCCCTTCCACCCCGTCAATCACGAAACTGGTCCACCCCTTGAGCACATAGTTGAAATGAAAGTCATAGTCATGACGGTGCATACCGGTCGTCTGTTTAACACCTGCCTCCTTGTCTTTTTTGCGTAGTTCCGGGTTCCATTTCACATGGTGCGCGCGGAATTGGCCGCCTGTTGCTTCTACGATGCCAAGGTCGTTATATAGCACGTTCCCCCGGAAACCCGGTCCAAATTCCTGAATCTTCTGACTAGGGTGACGACCTTCGGCGGTTTGTGTCGTGAAGGCTGGTGTCTGCTTGTTCCAACCCTTCAGATGTTGTTCATCGCTCATTTTGAGGCTCCTGTAGTTAAGTGGAGGTTGAGCAACTGGCGGTCTGGATGATCGCCTGACGTTTACGTGCCACGATAACTCCCCGGCGCCACATGTGCGGTGACCAGGTTGCTACCGCCATCGACATCGAGTACCGACCCGGTGATGAACGATGCCTCGTCGGAGGCGAGATAGACGATTGCGCTGGCGATTTCCTCCGCCTCGGCGAACCGCCCTATTGGCACGCGCTCCGAGATACCGGCCTGCGCCGCTGCCGGGTTGCCGGTTCTTGCCATTGCGCCGCGGGTAAAGGGCGTCAACGTGGAACCCGGACAGACCGCAGTCACCCGAACGCCCTGCCGGGCGTACTGCAGCGCCATCTGCCTGGTGAGCCCGATCACACCGGCTTTGTTGGCGCAGTAGGCGGCGCGGTTCGGCAGTGGATTCAGTCCGGACGTGGAAGCGACATTGACGATGGCGCCGGATGCCTGTTTCAGCATGTGGGGAAGAGCGAATTTGCACCCCAGGAAAACGGCGGTCAGGTTCACCGCCATCATTCGATTCCATTCTTCGATGGTGGTGTCAATCACGTCAGCTTCGACTCGAATCCCGGCATTGTTGACCAGCACGTCAATCCGGCCGGTCTCGCGCACCACGCGTTCCATCAGCCCACTTACCGCATCGGCATCGGTCACGTCGCAGATGACTTCGATGAACTCGTGCGATGTTTCATCGAACGCCAGGTCCGTGCCATAGACCCGGTCTCCGAGTTCCAAGAACTTCTGGGCTGTCGCCTCGCCGATGCCGCCTCGGGCGCCGGTGACGATTACTGTTCTCATTATCGCTCTTCTCGTCCAGGTCGGTTCTTCAGTACATTGTGCTCGGCAGCCACATGGCGATCATCGGAAAGTGAACCAGGAGCACCGTCAAACCCAGAACCGTGATATAGAAAGGCAGAGTCCCGTAAATGACTTCCATCACGCCCGCTTGCCCGTCTACATACTGTGTGACATAGATGTTGGGTGCTGCGGGAGGCGTAAGCAGACCCACCTCCATCATCATCACCATGATCACGCCGAAGTAGACCGGGTCATACCCTGCCTGAACAACCACGGGAAAGAACAGCGGTACCAGCATCATTATCATGCCGAAATTTTCCAGAAAAAATCCGGCAAAAATAAAAATCAAGATCACCATGTACAGAATGGCTAGCGGTGATTCCACCGTCCCCAGGGCCCAGTCAGCAATAAATTGGGGCAATTGACTCAGTGCTATGGTACTGGCGAACATGATCGCGGCCATCAGGGCTACAAACATGAAGGTGAAAAATTTGACGCTTTCCGTGAGCGCATCGAAAAACTTCCGCCAGGTAAACTTGCCCATCACGACCATCATGATGATTGTAAAGAGCACGCCCATGCCGGCCGCTTCAGCGGGACTAAAGAACCCGTTGTAGATCCCCCCGATCATGAACGCGAAGATCGCGAGCATGGGCACCGGTGTCTTGAGGCCCGCGAGCCTCTCCTTCCACGGATACGTCTCAGTCGATCGCGGCGCATGCTCCGGCTTCACCGTGGCCCATATGTAGATGACCACCATGATCATCAGGGTCAGGATCACGCCGGGTATGAGACCCGCCATGAATAAATCCGCGATCGATGTCTCGGTGACGATGCTGTACAAGATCGCGGCTAGGCTGGGCGGGATGAGGTTGGCGATACAGCCATTGACCGCAACCGAGCCTGTCCGCAGCGCTGCGCCGTATCCGTATCGTTTCATCTCGGGTATCGCTACGCCACCGATGGCGACGATGGTCGATGTGCTGGAGCCACTTACGCAGCCGAATAGTGCACAAGTGCTCGTCGAGACCATCGCCAAGCCCCCGCGCGTCCTGCCAATCAGCTTGTTGAGACCGTCGAAGGCGTCCGCGCCCAACCCTGATTTCGAGATGAGGTTACCCATGAGTATGAACAGTGGAAACATGGACAGGGAATACGTGGCAACGTTGCCCCAGGCGCTGGTTGCGATAAATTGAAGGCTGGTGAAGTCCCCATAGAAGAGCACCACCATGCCCAGACCGACGATACCCATTGATGCCGCAATGGGGACGCTCAAAAGGGACAGGATCAGCAGGACCAGGAGTGCAAGGGCTCCCCAAAAAGGACTCGCATCTACCATATTATTCTTCCCGCCTTCCAATCGTTCGAGTCATCTTCCGGTCCATGAGTTTTCAGTGCGCGTAAAGTCGCGCCGATGAAGGACCTGAGCAGTACCACCATGAAGTGAAGCGCTGCAAACCAGAAAATAAATCGGAAAGGGGCTTCAGGGATGCATGCCACCATCGAGCATTTCCCGCGAACGATTGCATCCTGTGCCGCCCACCACGTTCCCCACGCGATGGCGCCCGTCCAGCCCATGAAACAGAGCGCTCCCAAAGCATCCAGGGCAGCTCGCGCCCGGGGACCGGCGCGCTCCCTGACGAACGTGATCCTGATATGAGCACCCTGGTACCAGGTAAAGGCGATCGCCACGATACTGGCTATGCCCATCAGAAACCCGGTCACCTCATAGGGGATGCCTGACATAGCCCCAGCCCACGGTGTCAAGCGTTGGCCAACCACGAACCAGTTCATGAACAGTATGCACAAGATGCAGACCGCAGCGACGTGAGTGACCCACTTCCCGAACTTGAACAGGACCGCTTCGGCAATCGCGTGTTCCCAGACCCAAACACGCTTCCACGGACCGGTCTTGCCTTCGGCTAGTTTGTAAAGCAACAGATCAACCCCTGGTAGCGCAAACTACCGTGAAATCGACCGCGCATTGACGTGTTCGCCGTGGTTGCGCCCACGATAATTCCATGGACACCGTTGCGGTGCAGTCAGTGACACTTCCAACAGTCCATCTCGCGAGCCCCGAACCAACCCCACCTCTGATGCCGAGGTGAGGCTGGCTCGCGAATTCGCGCTTACCTGTATATCTGCCAATAACTCACGGATTGTTTTTCAGCCACTGACGCATGGTTTCGATCATATACTTTGCGGGTGCCCCCTCTTTTTTGGCGAAATCAACGGCGTCGTCCATAAGGGGGGTCCACGCTTCCTGGAAGCGCTTCTTTTCGGAATCCGGCCATTCGGAGACGATGATCCCGTTAGCGGATGCGGCTTTCAGCCCTTCGGCGTTGGCAGCGTCAAACGTTTCGCCTTCGTCTATTCCAAACTGCCTGAAGGCTGCACCTATGGCTTCCTTATCTTCCGCCGATACCTTCCTGGTCCAGTTGCTGTTGCGCCTGGTGCTCGCGGCCAGACAAGATACGCCATTTGGATACGACCCGGTGATGGTCCAGTATCCGGGTTTACCGTACTCCCAGAGTTTTTTAGCGTGAAGCCACCAGTCCAGCGTCGGAAGACCATCGACCAGTCCCTTCTTCATCGCATCCAGGGTTGCGCCGCCGCCCATGAAGACTGGGACCGCACCCAACGCTTCATGCATTGCACCCATAGCAGCACTGTTGGACCGTAGTTTCAGGCCTTTTGCGTCTTCCATCTTCTTTATGGGTCTGTCAACCGTGAAGAGGTCATATGCCACGCCAGGGGTTCCCTGACCCCCAATGCACTC
>CAYMQG010000029.1:0-31339 GCA_964392625.1 uncultured Gammaproteobacteria bacterium
CATCTACGACTACGACCCGCTCTGGCAGCGCTGCATGGACCTCAAGGTCCCGGTGACGGCGCATGCGGTCGGTCAGGGGATGCACATGCGCCGGTCCATCAGCAATTACATGTACAACCAGATCGGGCACTTTGCCGACGCCGGTCACGCCTTTGCCAAGTCGCTTTTCTTCGGCGGCGTGACCCACCGCTTTCCGGACCTCAATTTCGCGTTCCTGGAATGCGGCGTCGCCTGGGGCGCGAGCCTCATCTGCGATATCAAGGAGCGCTGGGAGAAACGCGGCGCCACGGGAATCCAGCAACTGAACCCGGAGAAGATCGACCGGGAGCTGCTCAGGTCGCTGTTCGAGCAGTACGGCGGCGAGATCCTGTCGGGCCGCGCGCAGCAGGGCGCCTTTTTGAGAAAGGTCTCGGAGCGCGACGGCGAAGACGACTTCGCGGCAGCCAGGGTCAACAGCGTGGAAGACCTGCTCGAACGGCTGGTGCCGAACTTCTACTACGGCTGCGAAGCGGACGACCGGATGAACGCCATCGCGTTCGACACACGGCTGCTGCCGCGCGGACGCAAGCTCAACGCGATGTTCTCGTCGGACTTCGGCCACTGGGACGTGACCGACATGACCGGCATCCTGAGCGAGGCGCACGAACTCGTCGACGACGGCCTCATGAACAGTGACGATTTCGCCGACTTCGTGTTCCGCAATCCCGCGCGCCTGTTCGCCGGCATGAACCAGGAGTTCTTCGCCGGAACGGCCGTGGAGGACGACGTCGCGATGCTACTCGCGAACGAGACGCAAGCCGCCGCCTGAGCCGGCAGGATGGAGAAAGAGCCATGAGCAGCGCGAAATCCTCACCGTCGAGCAGGCTTCGCAAGCGCCTGGACCACCCCGTCATCGACACGGACGGGCACATGGTGGAACTGTTCCCGGTGATTTTCGATTACATCAAGCAGGTGGGCGGCCCGGAAATGTCCGAGAAGATGTTCACGAGCCTGCGCCGCCAGAACAATCGCAGCTGGTACGAAATGGACCACGCCCAGCGGCGACACCACAACCTCATCCGCCCCGCCTTCTGGGCCGCGCCCGCCGAGAACACGACCGACCTGGCGACCGCCATGCTGCCGAAGCTCATGCACGAACGGCTTCCCGAGATGGGCATCGACTACGCGGTCGTTTACCCCACGATCGGTTTCCTGCTGCCCGAGATCGCCGACGACGAGGTGCGCCGCGCGGCCTGCCGGGCCCACAACCTGATGATGGCGGACATCTACCGGGGCTTCGAGGACCGCCTTACGCCCGCGGCGGTCATCCCCTGCCACACGCCCGAGGAAGCCATCGAGGAGTTGGATTTCGCGCTCGGAGAACTGAATTTCAAGGTGCCGATGTTCATCAACCTCGTGAAACGGCCGATCGGCGCGGTCGAGGAGGTGGACCCGGACCTCAGACCCTACGCGTTCTGGGTGGACACGCTGGCCATCGACAGCATCTACGACTACGACCCGCTGTGGCAGCGCTGCGTGGACCTCAAGGTCCCGGTGACCGCCCACGCGGTCGGCCAGGGCATGCACATGCGCCGCTCCATCAGCAACTACATGTTCAACCAGACGGGACACTTCGCCGATGCCGGCCACGCCTTCGCCAAGGCGCTGTTCTTCGGCGGCGTGACCCATCGCTTCCCGGACCTGAGTTTCGCGTTCCTGGAGTGCGGCGTCGCCTGGGGCGCCAGCCTGGTCTGCGACCTGAAGGAGCGCTGGGAAAAACGCAGCGCCGAGGCCATCGAACAGTTCAACCCGGCGAAGATCGACCGCGAGCTCATGGGAACGCTGTTCGAGCAGTACGGCGGCGAGATCCTGTCCGGGCGCCTGCCCAAGGGCGCCATCCTGCGCAACGTGGTCGAGCGCGACGGCGTCGACGATTTCGCCGCGGCCAACGTCAACAGCGTCGACGACCTGCTCGACCGGCTGGTGCCGAACTTCTACTACGGCTGCGAAGCGGACGACCGGATGAACGTCACGGCGTTCGACACGCGGGTCCTGCCGGGCGGGCGCAAGCTGAACGCGATGTTCTCGTCGGACTTCGGCCACTGGGACGTCACCGACATGGCCGGCGTCCTCGTGGAAGCGCATGAACTCGTCGAGGACGGCCTGCTGAGCGACGGGGACTTCGCCGATTTCGTGTTCCACAACCCGGCGCGGCTGTTCGCGAGCATGGACCCGGAGTTCTTCGCCGGAACGGCCGTGGAGGACGACGTCGCGAAGATGCTCGCGAACGGCGGGCAGACTGCCGCCGCATGAGCCCGCCGATGCCCGCCTTCCGCAGCGCACTGGTCGCGGCCGCGGCGCTGCTGCTGGCCGGCGCCGTTGCAGCGGACACGCTGCGCCGCGCGGCCGTGGCCGAACCGAACAGCCTCGACCCGCAAATCGTGTCCGGCGCCTCCTCGACGATCATGCGGGATCTCTTCACCGGGCTGACCTCTTACGATTCGGCCGGCCGGCTGGCCCCCGGCTCCGCCGAATCCTGGGAGATCAGTGAGGACGGGCTGACCTACCGATTTCGCCTGCGCGAAGACCTCAAGTGGTCCGACGGCACGCCGATCGCCGCGAAGGACTTCGTCTATACGCTGCGCCGGCTTCTGACGCCCGGCAACCGCACGCGGTTCGGGTCTTTCTTCTACTCGATCCGAAACGCCCGGCGCATCATGAGCGGCGAACTCGATCCGGCCGAACTCGGCGTTCGCGCCGAGGACGAGCGCACCTTCGTCATCGAGTTGCAACGGCCCGACGCCACCCTGCTGGAAAAGCTCAGCAACTACGCCGCGGCGGCGATGCCGCAGGCAATCATCGAAGAGCACGGCCGCCGCTGGTCGCGCCCCGGGCGGCTGGTCACCACCGGACCCTACCGCCTCGCCGAATGGGTGCCGCAGTCGTACCTGAAGCTGGAGAAGAACCCGCACTTCTACGCCGCCGACGAAGTCGAGATCGAGACCGTGCAGTACTTCCCGACCAACAATGCCGAAACGGCCATGCGCCGGTTCCTGGCAGGCGATCTCGAGTTTCTGCTCACGTTCCCGGCCGACCGGATGGAATGGATCGAAGAAAACCTGCCCGGGCAGCTAAAGATCTGGCCGGCGCTCGGCATCAGCTACATCACCTTCAACAACCGCAAGCCGCCGTTCGACGACGTGCGCGTGCGCCGGGCGTTGACGATCAGCGTCGACCGGGAACAGATCGCCGAACGGATCATGGTGGTCGGCGTCCCGCCCGCCTACACGATGACGCCTACCGTGGTCAGCCATTACGACAACCCGGTGCCCGAGTACGCCCACCGGCCGATACCCGAACGGCTGGCCGAAGCGCGTTCCCTGCTCGCGGAAGCGGGCTACGGGCCGGACCGGCCGTTGACGTTCGAGCTGCGTTACGAACCGCCGGAAGAAAACCGCCGCCTTGCCATCGCGCTGCAGGCGATCTGGCGTGAAATCGGCGTCAACACCGAACTGTTGTTCACCGATTTCGGCACGCTCTACCGCTCGGTGGGAACGGGCGATTACACCGCCGCGCGGTTCACCTGGTTCTCCCCAACCGACAGTCCCGAAACGTTTCTTTTCATCCTCGAAACCGGCGCCACGACCAACTATTCCGGCTATTCGAATCCCGAGTTCGACCGGCTGATCGGTTTTGCGGAATCACAGCTGGACCGGGACGCCCGCCTGGCGGCGTATCGCGAAGCCGAGGCGGCCGCGCTGGCCGATTTTCCCGTCATGCCGCTGTACTTCATGGTGCACCGCAACCTGGTGGCGCCCGATATCCGCGGCTACACGCCCAACTCGCGCGGCATGACCGCCACCCGCTACCTCCACCGCGTAAAACAGTAGGGGCCGCCGGCAATAGCCGTTCTTCACCTCCTTCTTCCAGGAGACGCATGAATACATCCCTGTAGCTTGGTTCCGCCATCCCTGGCTCACATACTCCCGGAAGAAGGAGGTGAAGAACGGCTAGTCCCCAAACCTCCCTGCTATGCTCCGGCGGATGCTCGCTTTCACCATCCGGCGGCTCGCCGTCGCAATCCCGACACTTCTCGCGATCGCGACCGCGTCGTTCTTCCTGATGCGCGCGGCGCCCGGCGGGCCCTTCGACACGGAAGCGGACCTCGATCCCGAAGTGCTGGAGAACCTCTACCGCGCCTACGGACTCGACCAGCCGCTGCTGGAGCAATACCGGATCTACCTCGCCAACGTGTTTCAGGGCGATTTTGGCCCCTCGCTGGTCTACGAGGACTTCAACGTCGCCGAACTCATCGCGATCGGGCTGCCGGTCAGCGCCAGGCTCGGCGTCACCGCGATGCTCGTCGCGCTGCTGCTCGGCGGAACCTGCGGGATCGTCGCCGCGCTACGGCACAACCGGCTGTTCGATCACGCCACGATGACGATGGCGATGACCGGCATCGCCATCCCCTCCTTCGTCACGGCGCCGATACTCGCGCTGTTCTTCGGGCTCTACCTGAAACTGCTGCCGGTCGCCGGCTGGAACGGCGGCGCGGCCGCCAACATGGTGCTGCCGGTCATCGCGCTGGCGCTGCCGCAGCTCGCGATCATCGCCAGGCTGATGCGCGGCGGGATGCTCGAGGTCCTGCGCGCGAACTTTGTGCGCACGGCCCGAGCCAAGGGCCTGCCGGAACGCCAGGTGGTGATCAACCATGTGCTGCAGTCGGCCGCGGTCCCGCTGGTCGGCTACCTCGGCCCGGCGCTGGCCGGCATCATGACCGGGTCGCTGGTCATCGAGTTGATCTTCGACCTGCCCGGCGTCGGGCGCTACTTCATTCAGGGCGCGCTGAACCGCGATTACCCGCTGGTCATGGGCATCGTGATCGTCTACGGCACGCTGATCATCCTGCTGAACCTGCTGTCGGACCTCGCGTACGCAGCGCTGGATCCGCGGGTGCGGAGGACCTACCGGTGAGCGCCGGCGGGCTTTTGCGGTCGCCTGCCCTGCGCCGGGCGGCGGGCGGCGAACTGTCCGGCTCGCTCTGGCGCCAGGCCGGGCGTCGTTTCCGGCGCAATCGCGCCGCGATGGCCAGCATCGGCGTGCTGCTGGTCATCGCGCTCGCATCCGTGCTGATACCAACACTTTGGCCGCACGCGGTCGAGGACGCTTCCTGGGAGAACATACTCCTGCCCCCGAGCTTCGAGAACTGGCACTGGTTCGGCACCGACGCCAACGGCCGCGATCAGTTCGTGCGGGTGTTCTACGGCGGGCGCATTTCGCTGACCATCGGCCTGATGACGACGCTGGTCGCGCTCGGCATCGGGGTCGGCTACGGCGCCGTCGCCGGGTTCACGGGCGGGCGCACCGACGGTTTCATGATGCGCATCGTCGACATCCTGTATTCGCTGCCGCTGTTGTTCTTCATCATCATCCTGGTGACCGTGTTCGGGCGCAACATCTTCCTGATATTCGTCGCCATCGGCGCGGTCGAATGGCTGACGCTCTCGCGCATCGTGCGCGGCCAGACATTGAGCGTGAAAGCCAAGGAATACGTCGAGTCGGCCGTCGCGATCGGGCTTTCGAAACCGGCGATCCTGCGCCGCTACATCATTCCGAACGTGGTCGGCCCGGTGGTCGTCTACGTGACGCTGCTGATTCCCACCAACATCCTGATCGAGAGCTACCTGAGCTTCATCGGACTGGGCGTGCAGGAGCCGCTCACAAGCTGGGGCCTGCTGATTTCGCAGGCGGTCGGTCAGCTCGATACGGCCCCCTGGCTGATCCTGTTTCCGGCGACGCTGCTGGCGATCACGATGTTCTGCTTCAACTTCATCGGCGACGGGCTGCGCGACGCGCTCGACCCCTCGCACCGCTAGCGCCGGACAATGAACGCGCTGCTGGAAATTCGCGACCTGAGCGTGCGATTCGACGTCGGAGACGCCGAGTTGACCGCCGTCCGCGAGCTGTCCCTCGAAGTGGCCGAAGGCGAATGCCTGGGAGTGGTCGGCGAATCGGGCGCCGGCAAGAGCCAGACCTTTCTTGCCGCGCTGGGGCTGCTCGCCGAAAACGCGCGCGCCGAGGGCTCGGTGCGCTACCGGGGGCGCGAAATCCTCAACGCGCCGCGGCGCGAACTCGACAGGCTGCGCGGCAAGCGCATCGCCATGGTGTTCCAGGACCCGCTGTCCGGGCTCACGTCCACGCTGCGCGTAGGCCGCCAGCTCGAGGAATCCGCGCGCCGGCACCTGGGCATGAATGCGCGCCAGGCACGCGAAAAGGCCCTGGAAATGCTTCAAACCGTGCGTTTGCCCGATCCGGGGCACTGTCTCGACCTGTATCCGTTCGAATTGTCCGGCGGAATGCGCCAGCGCGTGATGATCGCGCTGGGAATGATCTGCCGGCCCGATCTCCTGATCGCCGACGAACCGACCACCGCGCTCGACGTGACGATCCAGGCGCAGATTCTCGGACTGCTCGCCGAACTGCGGCGTGACGCGAAAACCTCGGTCGTGTTGATCACGCATGACCTGGCCGTCGCCGCGGGCTTGAGCGATCGCATCCTGATCATGTACAACGGCCGGCCGGTCGAATCGGGAACCACGCGCGAAGTGTTCAGTGCCCCGAAGCACCCGTACACGGCGGGTCTGCTCGCCTCGCTGCCCAGCCTCGCCACCGACCCGGCAACCGATCTGCCGGCGATTCCCGGGCAGCCGCCGGATGCGCTCGCGACCCCGCGCGGCTGCGCATTTGCCGAGCGCTGCCAACACGTGATGGACCGCTGTTCCTCCGAGCGTCCGCTGCTGGGCGACACGCGAGACCGGCACGCCGCCGCCTGCCACCTGCTTTCGCCATGACCGCGCCGCTGCTCAGCGTCGAGTCGCTGTGCGTTGACTATGAGCAACGCCGTGCCGGCGTATTCGGTTCGCGCACGCGGACGCTGCGCGCGGTCGATGACATCAGTTTCGAGCTTGCCGAAGGCGAAACGCTGGGAATCGTGGGCGAGACGGGCTGCGGCAAGACTTCGCTCGGCAAGGCGATCCTGCAGCTTGTCGCCCCCTCGGCCGGACGCGTTCTCTGGCGCGGCATGGACCTGGCCCGGGCGGGTCCGGCCACGATGACGAAACTGCGCAGCGAACTGCAGATCGTGTTTCAGGACCCGCTGTCGGCCCTGAACCCGCGCATGCCGGTGGGCGAGATCGTCGCCGAACCGCTGCGCGTGCATGGGGCGGACATGTCCGCCCGAGAGCGCCGGGCGGCGGTAGCGGACATGTTCGAGCGGGTGGGCCTGCGGCCCGAAATGACCGGCCGCTATCCCAACGAGTTCAGCTCCGGCCAATGCCAGCGCATCAGCATCGCGCGCGCCATGATCACCGGGCCGAAGCTGCTGGTATGCGACGAACCGGTCAGCGCGCTCGACGTGTCCATACAGGCGCAGATCTGCAACCTGCTTCGCCGGCTGCAGCGCGAAAGCGGAATCGCAATCCTGTTCATCAGCCACGATCTGTCGGTGCTGCGCTACATGTCGCACCGCGTGATGGTGCTGTACCTCGGCCGGCTGATGGAAATCGCCCCGCGCGACGAGCTGTTCGAGAATCCCCGACACCCGTACAGCCGGGCGTTGATCCAAGCGATCCCCGAGGCCGATCCCGACCGCGGTCCGGTCGACATGGCCAACGCCCTGCCCGGCGAAATCCCGTCGGCTCTGGACCCGCCGTCGGGCTGCGTCTTCCGCACCCGCTGCCCGATCGCCACACCCGAATGCGCGCGTGAGCGGCCGCCTGCCGATGTCGTGTCAGCGTCACACCGCGTAGCCTGCCATCACTGGCGGGAAGCGCGTTCCCAGCCGCGTCAGTAGCGGATAAGATGGCGCGCCATGAGCGCTCTGGAGAAGCTCGCCCGGCAGATATTCGACTCGCAGCCCTTCAGCAGGCGCCTGGGGGCTTCGCTGGAATCGGTCGGCCCCGACAGCGCGGAAATCGCACTTGCGGTCGCCGATGAGCTGACCCAGCAGCACGGCTTCGCCCATGGTGGCGTCATCAGCTACCTGGCCGACAATGCGATGGCCTTCGCGGGCGGCCTTGCCCTCGGCGGCGACGCCCTGATGGCGGAATTCAAGATCAACTTCGTCCGGCCCGCCGTCGGCGGCCGGCTCATCGCACGCGCGCGCACCACGGCTGTAAGCAAGCGCCAGGCCGTGTGCCGAAGCAAGGTCTTCGCTGTTTCCAGCGACGGCGCCGAGACGCTTTGCGCGGTTGCCCAGGGCACCGTCGTCGCGGCGTCAACGGAAAAATAGGTCGAACACGCAGGCGGGGGAATGCCGAGAAGGATTGCCATTATCGGTGGGGGCGTCTCGGGACTTGGCGCCGCCTGGGCGCTCAGCCGGCACCCCGACCGGTTCGATTTCCGGCTATACGAAGCACAGGCCCAACTGGGCGGCAACGCGGTGACCGCCGACATGCCGCAGGACGATGGCGACTCGATTCCGTTCGACATCTCGGTCACCGCGCTGATTCCATCCGTTTACCAGCACATCCTGCTGGTCATGCAGCAGCACGGCATCGACCTGATCGACACCCGGTTCAGCTACAGCGTGAAGTATCGGGGCGGCGTCTATGCGCACGATTTCGACTCCGGCATCCGCCGTGAGCTGCAGCCTGAAATCGAGAAATTCCAGAAGCTCCTGAAGCGTCTGCACTGGTTCGGCCGGGTCAACAACACGCGGTCCAGGCTGCTCAATCTGCTGAACCCGTTCAACTACGTCAGCATGGGCACCGTGCTGAACTGGGGCCGGTTTTCGGGCGACTTCCGCTACAAGATCCTCAAGCCCATGTTCGTCAACTTCCTCATGGCGACGAACGTGTTCGACATGCCCGCGTCGCTGTTCTCCCGCTACCTGCAGTTCTTCGATATCGAAGCCGCAACGCCGATGAAGACCTGGGACCAGGGCACGCGGCGCATCTACGAGGCGCTCTCACGCGATTTCCGGGACAGGATTTACCTGAACCGGCCTGTCCGGAAGGTGTACCGGCACCAGTCCCATGTCGTGGTCGAGGACGAAAACGGCAAGACCGAAAAGTTCGACGACGTGGTCTTCGCGTGCAACGCCAACCAGACGCTGATGATGCTGTACGAACCGACCTATCTGGAGACTTCGATTCTTTCGTCGATACGCTACGAAAGCGAACTGCACAACCACACCATCGTGCACTCGGACGCCTCGGTCCTCCCCGACAGCGACGTGAAGGCCCTCGATACGAGGAGCAACCACATCGAACAGTACGGCGCGCGGCCCGACAACTACGAAATCACCTACATCATGCACAACCAGCAGCCGTGGGCGAAACGCTCGGACAAGCCCTGCCTGGTGACCTACAACGCGATCAGCCCGATCGACGAAAGCAAGATCATCAGGAAGTGGTGGTTCCAGCACGTCGTCCACGACGTGCGCCACATCGCCGTTCTGATCCAGTTGTTCCGCTTCATCCAGGGCAAGCGGCGCAGTTGGCACTGCGGCGCCCACACCCTGATCAACAGCCAGGAAACCTGCTTCGTGACCGGCCTGATCGCGGCCAGGCAACTCGGCGCCGACTACCCCTTTGAAGACGCCGAAGCGAAGAAGTGGTTCAACTTCTACGGACGCATGCTGTACGGCCGGCGATTCAGGAAAGCCTGAACCGGCCTCAGAAGGACGCCCTCACGCGCACGCCGTATTCCCGCCTCTGGTAAGCCGCCGTGAAAGCCTTGCGGCTTCCGCCGGGACCGCTGGTCGTGCCGTTGGTGTTGGGCAGGACCTTGTTGTCGGTCAGATTGGTGCCGAAGACCTCCAGGGTGCTGTTTTCGGTCAGATCGAATCCCACTCGGGCATTGATCCTGAAAATCGACTTGGTGCGGTTGAACTGCGAGTAGTCCGCCCACTTCGGGCTCTCGTAGAAGAAATCGGTGCGGAAGAAGTATTCACGTCCGAAGAGTTCGCCGAGAACGGTCGGGCTCAATGACGCCGTCCATTTCGGCGTGTTGCGCGCCTCGTTGCCATCGTTGACGACGGAAAGCCCGCCCGATCCGAGCACTATGAACTCGTTCGAACCACGCGAAGAGAACGAAGTCATGATCGCGTCCACGTATGTGAGCGTGCCGCGAATGCTGAACCAGTCCGTCAGGTTGCCCTGCGCTTCCAGGTCGACGCCCTTGTACTTGGAATCACCCGGCCCCCGGAAGGACGTCGTCCCGCCCGTGGGAAGCAGAATGACGGACGCGAAGGGTTGGTTTTTCCAATCGATGTAAAAGACGGCAGCGGTCAAGGCCCAGTTGTCCGTCTGCTGCTTCCAGCCGAACTCATATTGCGTGTTCTCCTGGGGCGGCGTGTGCAGTCCCAGTGCGTCCAGCTGGTCGTCGGGGATGACTTCCGGCGCAACGCTGTTGACGAACCCGGCCTGCGTCGCAACACCGAGCAGGGAACTGTACGAATAGCTGAAATACGTTGTTGCCCCGTCAAACGGCTGGTAGCTGAAAATCACCCGGGGAATGAAATCGGTGTAGTCGTTCAGTTCATCGCACACGAGCGAGAATGAACACTCGGCATTGGGGTTCCCCCCTTGCAGGACCGCAATCGCTTCCTCGTCGGTGTAGCGGGCTTCCACCGACAGCGTGAGGTCCTCGGTGAGATCGTAGTCCACCGATGCGAACAGTGCCGTAGTCCCGTTGTCCTGGAAGTCCACCCTTGCGCCGACAGGCGAGTTCGGGTCCAACTGCGAACGGGTAGCCATCCAGCCGGCCCGATAGCGCTGATCATAATCGCTGACGCCAACAAGATACCGCAGCCTTCGATCCTGCGGTGAGGCGATGCGGGCCTCCAGATAGGTTTCCTGCGTGGCAATTTGAGTCCCGGTAGCAAAGACCGTGCCGGGGACTGATGGAATGCCGTACCAGAAATCGACGTTGTTGATGGTTCCCGTGTCCCCGCGCGAAGCCTGGAACGACAGTGTGTGATCGGCAACGTCATATTCGCCGCTCAATTGAACGCGGTAGGTCCGGTTGAATCCACCCAACTCGTTCGGCGGGTTCTTCAGGATACTGTATTCCCTGAGCAGTGGGTGAAGTTCGTCCAGGACACGACCAAGGAATATCTGGCCGCCAGGGAAGGTGCCCTCAGGAGTCCGGGTAATGCCGAACACAAGGTGCTCCCCGTCGGGATATCTGCCGCACCACAAGTGAGACCCGCCGAAATCGGTGGCGATGGTACGGGTAAAGGGGGTCCGTTCTCGCGTGGCCGGATTCAGATACTCGCCCGTGTATACGATTCCGCAATCACTGGTCGCGGTGCCGTGAAACCTCGAATCGACACCGCCATTAACGCCGCCATCATCCGCGTCCACGTAGTATCCGGTCAGTTTCAGGCGGAAGTCTTCGCTGACGTCAATAGTCAGCGTGCCGTTGAAAGTGAGGTCTTTCTGGACGCCGAAGGGCGTGCCGTCCTGAAAATCGAAATCCCCGGCATTCTGCTCGTAACCGGCATACAGGCGCAGGCCCACGCTGTCCGAGATCGGGCCGCCTATGCCGATTCCAACGATGTATTCATCGTGCTGGGACGGCGAATACTGAAGCGTCAGGTCCGCTTCCCACTCGTCTCCGGGAAGCCTGGGAATGTAGTTGACGGCGCCGGAGAACGTGTTGCGCCCGAAGTACGCGGTCTGAGGGCCCTTGATGACTTCAACACGCTCCACGTCCGTGATCGGCAGGAAGCCGCCGCCGGCAGCGATGTACGAACCGTCCCAGAACAGCGCGCCCACCTGGGTTGAGGGCGTGATGATCTGCTGATTCATTCCGCGGAAGCGGATTTGCGGATTCACCCGCCCGGCCGTCGCCGTGACGCCGTGATAGTCGAGACCGGGAACAAGCTTCGACAGCTCATGGAAATCGCCGATGCCGGCCTGTTCCAGTTGCTCCTGCGAAAACGCCGACACCGAGATCGGAATCTCGTAAATGTTCTCTTCGCGTTTCCGGGCGGTAACAACGATTTCCTCCAACGACAGCTCCTGCGCCAGAGCGCTCTGCGCCACCGGCAGGGCCATCAGACCCATAATTGACAACGCAAGCAGATTTCGTGACTTCATAGGTGTCCCCCAAAAAGACATAAGAAAAACCGGGTTGACCCCCTCACCCGGCTACGCGCAACGGATTGCGCGGAACGAATAATACACGGCCCTCAGGCCTTTGTCAGAAAGCCCACGACCGCGTCGGCCCATTCCTCCGGCATCTGATCGACGATGTCGATGCCGCCGCCCTCGAGTTCCACATAGGCGAAGTCGGGGCGCATCTCCGCGGCCAACTTTGCGTTTTCGTAGATCTGGTCGCCCGTATTGGTCAGGATCATGGTGGGGACCAAAAGCTCCATGAGCGCGGCATTATGATCGTAGATGAACGCGGCGTGGTGGCCCGTCCAGAACGGTGCGTAACCCTGGAAGCGCTCCACCGTATAACGGGTGATGAGCTCCGGATCGGGCGTTCCTCCGCCGTCCACGTACATGCGGTAGCGCCCGGCGAAGGCGTCCTGCATATGGCTGCCGTCGGCCTGGTGGACAAAGTTGATCTCGCCTTCCTCGACGAACTTGAGAAAGTTGCTTCGTTCTTCCTCGCCCATCGGCAAGGGCCCGTTGATGATGAGCTTGTTGACTCTTTCCGGAAAGAGGATGGCCACTTCCGTCGCCACCATGCCCCCGGTGTGATGACCGAGCACGTCGGCCCTTTCGATGCCGAGCAGGTCGAGCACGGCGGGCACCGCCTCGGCCCAGTCGCTGACCGTGGGCACGAAGGGCGTGGGGTCCGATTCCCCGAAGCCGGGCGAATCGACGCCGATGGCCCGGATCCCGCGGCGCGCCAGGGGTTCGTAGACGTTCTCGAACTGGCGCGAGGTCTGCGGCGCCTGCGGGCACAGAATCAGGGGCCTTCCCTCGCCCGTGTCGCGGAAGTGGACTTGTCCGAACGGCCCGTCCGCGTAGCCGCGCCTGGGAACGTAGGGCACGTCCATCGGTCCGGACCTCACCGCATAGGGGTTGCCTTCCGCGCGCGTCTCGGCGGCGCCGGCCCGGCCCGCGGACATCACCGCAATGGCGGCCCCCGTGTACTTCAACGTGTCTCTGCGCGTGGTTGTCATGGCGAGTTCCTCTTGTCCTGTCCCCTGGGTTCTGGAGCTTGGGGATTGGGGGAAGGGATCATAGCAGGCGGGCGCATACGAGGGCGCGTGATCAAGTAACATGCGGAGCAAGGGAGGTCCAAACGGCGAAAGAGATCAGTCTGCCGTGGCACAGCTTCAAACAGGTGACCTCAAGGCTACGCTTGATGCTGCCGTTCAGGACGGGATTGAGAAGATCGTCGTGGGCGCAATCATATCCAGAGATGGAATGGTGCTCGTCCTGCGGCGCAGGCAGGACGACTTCCTCGGCGGTCTCGACGAGCTGCCCAGCGGCCACGTCGAGCACGGCGAGAGCGCCCTCGCCGCATTGCGTCGGGAAGTGAAAGAAGAAACGGGGCTGGACGTAACCCGCGCAAACCGTCTGGTCGGCCAGTTCGACTACCTGACCGCGAGTGGAAAGAAGGCACGGCAATTCAACTTCGCGGTGGAAGTCAGTAGCAGCGAATCAGAGATCACATTGACCGAACACAGCGCATACAGCTGGGCAGGACCCAACGAAGTGGAGGCACTCAATTTGAGTGAGAATGTCAGGGACGTATTGGCCTTATATTGGAGTTGATCCTGAAGGTCAGGGCGAAGGCGCGTTAGAAGGTGACGCCATGAGATTTCCGATCATCCCCATCGATGCGACCGCATCAACCGTCCTGGTGCTGATAGCGGCCGTTCCTCTGGCGATCAGCGTATACGTAGTCGTAGGTGGCGGGGGTCCTGCACGCTACTTCGCGTCCCAATCGTGGATCAGCCCGGCCCTCTCGGTCGGCCTGCCCGTGTTGGTCACCTTGCTCTTCGTCTATTTTCTTTATGGCGGCCACCGTTCCAGCGTGACGATTACCGACGACACACTCGAATTCAGCGTTCCCGTCTACAGCCGTTCGATTCCTCTTGAAACGATCGAGCCCGCAGGCGCTCGTGCCGTCAACATGAGAACGGACCGGGAGGTACGGCTCGGGATTCGAACCAACGGGCTCGGTTCGATGGGCTATTCGCTTGGGTGGTTCAGGCTCGTCGGGGGCGGCAAGGCGCTCGTCGCGTTGACTGATCGCTCATCGGTGGCCAGCCTGCCGCTAAACGACGGCACGACGGTGCTGATCAGCCTGGAAGAGCCCGCAGCGTTCATTCAAGCACTGCAAGCGGCCAGAGAGCGCGGTTGAACAAGACAACTTACAGGGTGGCGGGAGCGTGTCACTGTGGGAACCTGTCGTTCGAACTGACGACGCGAACGGCGCTCGATGACATCGTTGCGCGTTCCTGCGAGTGCAGTTTCTGCCGAAAACACGGTGCGACGTATTGGGTGGAGCCGGAAGGCTCGATCACCATTCGAATCACGGACGAGCGGCATCTGCAGAAGTATCGCTTTGGCCTGCGGACGGCGGATTTCTACATTTGCCGCGTGTGCGGAATCTGCCTGGGCGCGGTACTCTCCGACGAGGATGGCACCTGGTCAGTGGTCAATCTGCAACTGACGGAACTCGATGTGCAGCATGTGCAGCTGGTTCCGTTTGGAGATGCAGACCGGGCCCGTCTTATTGCCAGGCGCAAGCGCTCGTGGACGCCAACCACAATCCGGATTGGAGGATGACGAAGCGGCGCGACGCTTCAGCGGTTACTCGCCGCCTTCGGGGCCGTAGAAAATGACCCAGGTTGCGAGGTCGTCACCGAAATCAAGAAACCGGTGCTCCATCCCGGCGGGCACGAAGAGGAAATCACCCGCATTGAAGGGGACTACCTCTTCGCCCATCTGGAACCGTCCTGAACCGCGGATGACCACATAGCATTCGTCCCGGCCATGGGGTCGCTGCAGGTCCGCGCCCTCGGGAATGTAGAACTCAACCTGAAGCTGGCCCCTTTCCAGCCCGACATGAAACCTGTTTCCTGCCACATCAGGAATGTGTCGAACCATATCGTCCGGCGTTAGCCGGACACCGTCTCCAGAACTCTTCATTTTTATTAATTTCTATAGATCGAATTTAGGAATCCGGTATCTGAAAATTGCCCCTGGCAGGTGCGCCCGCGACTATGTCCGATAGTTCCGCAAAGCTAGAGACCTCTCCTCGTAGTTCATTTCTCGAATCAAAGATTGTCGATCGCAGCCCGACCGCTCGCGCTGCAAGCACGTTCTTCCTGCGATCATCGACAAACAAAATATTTTCGGGCGCCGTGCCGGCTCGTTGTATGAGTTCCAGATAAGCCCCTTCGTTCGGTTTGCGGATCCCAATATCGCCACTGATTACGAAATTGGAAAAATGCCTTTCCAAGCCGAACTTCTGCCGAAGTCTTAATGACCATCGTGAAACGTCATTGGACAGGCACCACAATTCGATATCTGATCCTCGCGCGAATCTCAGAAATGATCGGAGTCCATGATTGAGAGAGTGGCTTGCAAGATAGTCCTCCTCGACACAAGGATCCATCCCCAACGAAGTCCAAAACTCATCAGCACTTAATTCGCCCAAACTTGCGTCAAGATACGCCGTTTCAATTGAGGACGATGTGATCTTGGGATCAATCCGTTGAATGAACGGCACAAGAAGCTCCGCTACATCGTCCTGTGCCTGAAACATCACGCCCATCGCGTCCAGCACGACGATTCTTATGATCGGACTACGCAAGATTCGTAAGGAGCAGGTACTCGCCCGGATGTGCTTATTCGTACTTCTTGTTGACAACTTGGGTGCTGCCTTCGGTAAGCGCCCGGCGCAGAGTCGCCAGGTGAGAGGACCCATACATCACAAAGATGCTGTCCGCTTCCTTCAGCAGTTCCTGAATCCTCTCAAACGCGAAGTGATCGCGAGTCAACATGGAGTGATACGACATTAGCTGAAGCAGGTTGCTTCCCTCTTCGTTGCCCGGCGCATAAGAGTCATTCTCGAGTTGCGAGTAAGTGAGGCCCACCTCGTCTTCCAGCCATCTCCTGTAACTGGCTTCATCGTATTGCTCGGTGCCCGGCAGGACCGAGCGTAGATATTCCAAGTGATCCGCAACCATGTCCGGAACGTCCTCAATACGAAAGTCTTCCTGGCGCTTCGCTTGAATAATCAACCTCGAAATCTCGTATCCAACAAAGTCCTGAAGTCCGATCGTGCCGTTGCTTTGCTCAACAATGAATTCCATTTCCTCCATGGTTACAGGCTCGGCGCCCAGTATGGCCGTTTTCGCATCCCTGACTTCGGCAATGGCCCAGTGCAACTCCCCACACTCATACGAATCAGGATTTTGTTCGCAATTCTCCGCTTCACGAACGAAATACTCCCGATCGCTTTGACTGATGATGTTGGGCAGTCCTTCGAGAATCAGGATTTCAGGTTCGCATTCCTTGATGATCGCGGCTATGGTCCGGGACGTGGGGGAATCACGGCGCGGATCGTGCTTTGAGGCAACAAAGCAGACTTTTTTCTCCCCGTAGTGGAAGATTGTTACGAACGGCGACTCAAAAGGTTCCGCTTCCTGAAGTTCCGGGGACCATCTATCTACGCCGGGACTGGCAGCCAGCGCAAAAGCAGGCGCGAAAGTCAGCAAGATCGTAACGCCGGTTAAGTTCAGTTTCCAAGTGCTCATCGGCAGTAATCGATTCCTGTTCTTAGCGCCAAGGGATAGTAGAGCCCCCTAGCCGGGCACGATTTCCGGCTCGTGGTGCACCGGAAAATTTACGGAGCGGGCGATGTAGCACATCTCGTTGGCCCTGGTGTGCAAACGCATCGCTTCGTCCATATCGCTCCTGGCCGAAATGGTGACACGTGGCCTGAGCGTCACTTTATTGAACTTACCGGATCCATCAGGGTGCGTCTGCATCAGCCCTTCGGCAGCGTCCTCATACGCCTTTACAACGACGCCGTTGGCTGCGCAAAGATGCAAGTACCAGAGCATATGACAGGCCGACAGCGCAGCGACCAGCATTTCTTCCGGATTGTGACGCTTGGCGTCCCCCAGGAACAGCGGATCGGCCGATCCGCGAATCGCCGCCTTTCCGTCGCAGACGATTTCGTAGTCCCGGGCGTACGCGTCGTAGGCGGCTGTTCCCGCACCTTTGTTTCCCTTCCAGGTAATGGTTGTTGTGTAGGAATGCTCTTGGGTCACGGCCCTGCCTCCGGAAACAAGCTCCGGATGGTTCCGATGGTCATGAACATGCGTTGCGGATGGTCGCTGAAACTCTCAAAGCCCATGCGCCGATAAAACTCCTTGCGCCGTTCTAACGCCGCGTCTCCTCCATCGTCGATCACATCCAGAATAACCAGCTTGAGTCCCACTTCCTTTGATACTCTGCAAGCGCGGAGCAGCGCGTCAATCAACAGATCGGTTCCGAGCCCCCTGCCCTGCCGACTCTTGTCTACGGCAATCATCGAGAGATACAGGGCCGGGAGGCTGGCGTGGCCTGGGGCGCGCCGCGGACGGTTTCGCCCCAGTTCGGCAATCCCGACGGCATGCGTGTTCAAAGCGTAATACCCCAGGATTCGACCGGATCCTTCGGCAACCGCAACAAACACCCGGGTGAAATCGTCTTTCTGCTGTTTCCTGGCGCTCAGGCGAAGAAAGTTGTCCAGCCGCGGCACGCCGCAGGAAAACTCGGCCCGTTCATGGCGGGCCGGCTCAAATGGTTCTATGGAAACGCGCGGTGGGTTTTCTGCGTCAGCCGGCATTGGCGATCCGTGCCCGGTATCGATCCGCAGCTTCCAGCGCGGCCTGGGTCGGTGGTGGCGGATTGTCGAGAGCCGCCAGCAAGGCGCGCTGATCGCGCGCCGAAAGGACAGTCGTCTGATGATCACGCAGGACCCGTTCGGCTTCCCGCATCGCCGAAGCACGCACAAACGCGGTCAGCGGCACCCCCATCAATTCCGCAGCCCTGACGATGCCGCTCTTGACGCTGGGCTTGATCCGCATCTCGATGCTGTCGGTGGCCTTCTCGCTCGAAGACACGTCAGGATCAATAAAATTCAGCACGTCTTGCCCTCATAAATGTCCCTACATTATAGGGACATCAAATCATGTGATCAATAACGTCCGGCAGCCACTATTCCCGGTTGTTATTGTTCGATGTCGTCCAGCTCCAGCTTGATGATCGATGTCCAGGGCTCTTCCATGTTGGGCAGCCATCTTTGCAGCAATGGCGAAGTAGCCTGCTCGGCTGAAGCCCCTTTTCTCAGCATCATGTATCGATGCATGAAGGCGGATACCCGTCCGCTCACGACACAGTGGACGAAGACTCGCTCACCGTCGAAGGAATCCATGACCTTGAAGAATGTCTGAACGTGCTCCGGCGTTGGAGCGTCAGAGGGAACGGGAAGATGAACGTAGGACATGCCCTGGGAAGCGACCACGCTACCCTCTTCCGGTATCGCGTTGTCCGAGTCGTGCATCGCCAGGTTCACGACAACGGAGTAACCCGCTTCTGCGACTTGAGCCAGCTGGCTGACGGTTGGCTGTCCGCCAATGGCGATGTCGTCCGTCATTTCATGGAAATTCAGAATGTCTTCTACTGTCGCCGGAGCTTCCGGAGTTTCCGCGGACAAGTCAGGCGTATTGTTCGCATCGCCGTTTTCGTCCAGCAGCATGTCGTCGGCTTGAGCCAATCCAGCGGCAAGAAGCCCCGCAAGAAAAATAGACCGCATTTTCATTACCTCCACCATAAGCATAGCAATCACTGCCCGTGGGTTGATGGATGAGTTAGGGTAAGTCATGAGCCAGGTCGCGGGAGGGGCGGTGGAGCAGGCGGAACCATCCTCGGTCTATCTGTTGGCCGCCGATGCGGTTCTGTTGCTGCATGTGCTGTTCGTCGCGTTCGTCATCGGTGGTCTCGCGCTCATCCTCGCCGGCAAGGCGCGTCGCTGGTCGTGGGTCCGGAATCCGTGGTTTCGACTGGCGCATCTCCTCGCCATAGCCGTCGTGGTGGTTCAGTCATGGTTCGGGGCGATCTGCCCGCTCACGACAATCGAAATGATGCTCCGCTCCCGCGCCGGCGATTCGACTTATCCGGGATCGTTCGTGGCGCACTGGCTGGAATCGCTGCTTTACTACCGGGCGCCGGCATGGGTTTTTGCGGTCTGTTATACGCTCTTTGGAGCCGCCGTCGTCGCAAGCTGGCTCTGGGTACGTCCGCGCCGTTTCAGGCCCAAGAGGTAAACAGAGCGTCTCACGAACGCCGGATGCGCAGCGTGCGGCCGAAGCCCCTGGGCGGTTCGGCGGCACCGGCAAACGGCGCCAGCTTCTCGATAACGTCATCCGGGAACGGCGCGGACTTCCTGGCGGTCAGGTCGACGTTCATGCACAGGCACTCATTGGTCGCAACGAGCTGGTCCTTACCCGTATCGATCATTCGATGAAAGTAATGGATGCGCTTGGCGTCGTAGTCCACGAGCGTCGTTTCGACGCGGATCGCATCGCCTTCGAACAACTCGCCCAGGTAGTCGACGTTGATGCCCAGCGTGAAGACCGAGCATCCGCTAATGTCCGGGTAGTCCATCCCGATGCCCCAGTGCTCATAAGCGGCGTCGGTCGCTTCGTCGAAGGCGAGCACGAAGAAGGCGACGTTCATGTGGCCGTTGTGGTCGATCCACTCCGGCTTGATGCTCGTTTCGTAAAGGAGAACCCTTTGCTCGCTCATCCGTCAGTACCCCATTGTTCGCGCAGGCGCTTCAAATTGTACGAATAGCGGTAAGAAGTCAGACCTCGGGGAACAGGCTCCGGATGATGATCAATTCCCCTATTGAACATCGGGCCTGTCCTTTCGCGGCGGCAGCCAGCGCAACGGGACCGGGTCGGATTGCGGCGGCAGCCCGTCGGTTTCCGCCGGCGTGAAAGTGACCGTCGCCCGCGTGAAGTAGACCTCGGTGCGGCTTTCGAATCCCGAGTCGGTACCGAAGAACAGCCAGGCCCGGCCGTTCGCCGATGCCGAGACGGTTTCCGGAACTGATCGGGCCTGGAAGGACTTGCGTTCCCATTGACGCGGCTGCTCGCAACTTCGGGAGTTGGCCATATTGCCGAGCACGACGGCATTGCCGCCCCCGTTTGACTGGTTTCCGATGTCGATGTTCATCCGCAGGTAGGAGCCCCGCAGAACCGGCAGCGGTTCGACTTCGCTCGCGCCGGCCTTGATCCAGACGCTCTCGCCCGGCGCGCCACCGACGCCCACGCACCCGGCCGGAGTGTCGGTGGCGATCTCCACGCTTACCGAAACGCTGTAGGCCGCGCCCGCGACGAGACCGCCGACCTGTCCCTTGTAGAACATGACGAGATCGTCGCTGCGGTTGACTCCGGAGAGGTACAACGCGGATTCCGGCTCCAGCGGCGCCGGAAGCGGGCGATAGCCGGATGTCAGCTCGTAGATTTCCTCATCATCCGGCGGATAGTCCGCGAAATCGGCAACGAACCCCTGTTCCCCGCGACTGAAGTCGAAGTTCTGCGTTACTCCATCCGCCGTGCCGTTCGAAAGATTCGTGAGGCGCCCGGCCGGGCCCGACAACAGGTTCATCACTGCGAGCGGCCGGTCCGATAGGACGGTCAGCCGCCACCTGCCGTCACCGTCGCCCGGCGATCCCTCAAGGCCAGTTGCTTTCCCCGATTCCAGTTCCGACGCCGAGTAGGTTCTCGCCGCCCCGGCGGGAATTCGCGCGATCACCGCGCCGGCACTGGAGGCGCCCGCATCGTCCACTCCGTGGATCGCCACGTTCGCGCTTGCCGCTCCCCTATTGACCAACCGGAGAAGACTCTCCTGGTTGCGGTCGCTCCCGGGGTCGAAGATCGCGACGCGGTAGCCGCCCTCCCGCCATGGCGCGGTGCCATGCATCGGCGCGATGAAGCCATCGCTCGTGCGGACGTAGGACAGGACCGCGATATCGAGTTCGCTCGAAAGTTCGAGTCGCCAGTCCCCGCGCCCGGGCCCGGTGCTCCCGGACAGTCCCTTGTCGGTGTTGCCGTCCTCCAGATCGAACGAGTCGAAGTGCACGGTCTCGCCCGGGCCGATCGACAACGCAAGCGGTTCGTACGATGCACCCTCATCGTCGAACGCCTCGATCGTCACCTCGCCTGCATTTTCGGACCGGTTGATCACCTGCGCCACTCCCCGCCGGTCCCAGGCATCCGACGCCGACGGGAAGAACGGGATTGTCTGACCCGTAGCCACTGCCGATGCAGCGACGAGGAAAATGCAAAGGACGGCTGGTGGCAATTGATTTATGGAGAAAGGGCTGGGGGGTCAGTCCGGCAGGCTATACGCCACGACCGAGTCGCCCTTCTTGAAGGGATAGACCCAGGTGTGTCCGCCCGTGGCGACCACCACGAACTGCTTGCCGCCGGCCATATACGTCATGGGCGTGGCATTGGCCGAGGTGGGACCGTCGAACTCCCAGAGCAATTCGCCGGTCAGCGTGTCGTATGCGCGGAACCGCTCGTCGGCGGTCGCCCCGATGAACACCACTCCGCCGCCGGTGGCGATCGGACCGCCCGCAAACGGCGTGCCCCAGCGCAGCGGAATGGGGACCGGCGACAGCTTGTCGATCAGTCCCAGCGGCTCTTCCCAGAGGATCTCGCCCGCGGCCATGTCCACCGCCACCAGCTTGCCCCAGGGCGGCTCCGTGCACGGCGTCATGAACGGAGAAAACAGGACACCCTGCTGCAGGCCGTAGTCCGTGCCGTCGATGAACCCCGGCGGTCCCATGGGAAGGCCCGACCCGGGAGCCCCCGCCACGTCCGGATCCAGGTCCTCGTTGGGGACCAGTCTGACCCAGGACGGAGTCTCGCTGACCGGCGCCACCAGGATGTCGCTGTCCGGATCAAAGGCGCCGCCGCCCCAGTTCATTCCGCCGGCGACGCTCGGCATCATCAGCGTGCCCTTCGTGCTCGGGGGCGTGTAGATCGGGCCGTGGCGCATGGCCTCGATGCTCTCCCGGCACCTGTTCCTGTCATACGGCGTCATCCCCCAGGCGTCGTCAGGCCCGATTCCGTGCCTGACCAGCGGCGGCGGCTTGACCGGAAACGGCTGGGTGGGCGAGAGCTCGTCATCCGGCATTCCGTCCGTGGGCACGGGACGCTCCTCGATCTCGAAGAAGGGCTCGCCGGTGTAGCGATGAAAGGTGAAAACCATGCCCTGCTTGGTCAGTTGCATCACCACCGGGACTTTCTCGCCGTCCCGCGTGATCTCGGCCAGAATGGGGTTGGTCGGCAGGTCCCAGTCCCACACGTCGTGATGCAGGATCTGGTAATGCCAGACCAGCTCTCCGGTGCTTGCGCGAAGCACGACGAGCGAGTTCCCGTAGAGATTGTTGCCCGGCCGTTTGCCGCCGTAGAAGTCGGGCGACGGGCTGGCGGTGGGAATGAACACCAGGTCGCTTTCGTTTTCCCAGGAAAAAGTGGTCCAAGCATTGGCGCCGCCCACGTGCCAGGCGCTGCTCTCCGGATCACCCTCCGGCTCGCGGATCAGCGTGTCAAAGGTCCACAGATGCTCGCCGGTGCGGGCGCTGAAGGCGCGTACGGCCCCGTTCGTGGAACTCGCATCGCTGAACTTGGCGGCGGTCCCGCCGATGATGATCACGCCGTTGACGACGGCGACCGGCGAGTTCAGCTGCATCGTGAGGAGCTGGCTGGTCGGCCGCAGTTGCTCGATGATCGGCGTTACGTCGACAAACCCGTTCTCGCCGAAGTCCGCGCAGGACTCGCCGTTGCGCGCATCGACGGCGGCCCGCCGGCGGTCGTTCGTGGCGAGGAGGATGCGGTGGGCGCATACATCCGCTTCCGCCGCGACCGGGTCGCGCCAGTAGGTCACGCCGCGGCAATTGAAGCGCCCGGCATGCGGGCTCAGATCAATCTCGGGATCGAACGCCCATCGTTCCCGCCCCGTGGCCGGGTCCAGCGCAATGATCCGGTTATAGGGATCGCATAACACCAGGTGGCGCCTCGCTTCTTCCGGAAGAAGGATGGGCGTCGCCTGAAAGCCCAGCAGTTCGTTGAAGTGAGGCGCCCGTTCGAGGTGACCGGTGTTGTAGATCCAGGCGATGTCCAGATCGCCTGCATTGGAGCGATTGATCTGGTTCAGGGGCGAGTAGCGCGTGCCAGTCTCCAGGCCCGCATAAGTGGGCCAGCCCGGGTCGTCTACCACGGGGCCCGGCTCGAACGAAGCATCGTTCCGATTCCCGCAGCCGCCGACAAGCAGAGCGCCCAGGAGCAGCGTGACCAATCTGTTGCGGTTCGTCGGCAACTGGCGAATCCCGTAAGTTGGCGCCATGCGGTGACCTCCTGCCCGTTATCCGGCGAACGCGCGCCGAACCGCGTTCAGGCCCGCGGACCGGCCCGAGATCATGGCTTCCGTCAGATAGGTGCCGTTCTGATAGAGGTCGGACACCATGGAGCCCAGCTCCCCCGCCTCGTACAGCCCCGGAATGGGTTCGCCGGCGCGGTTCAGCACTTCACCCTGAGTCGTTCGCTTGGCCCCGGCGGACGTGCATACGAGGCCCGGCTTGAGTTCGATCGCGTAGTAGGGAGGGTTCGCGACAGGTTCAAGCGTTGAAGGGTCCCTGTTGAAGAGAGCATCGGACTTTTCGGCGCAAGCTGCGTTGTACTCGACAACCGTCTTCGCCAGCCGATCCTGGTCCCGACCCAGCTTGACAGCAAGCTCCGCAATCGAGTCGGCCCTGACGATCCAGCCCTTTTCCACTTCCCTGCTGTTGTCCTCGCTCCATTCGTACTTCTCGACCGCCATGTTCCAGGTCATCCATTGCATGCCGAGGCAATTGTTCCGGCGAACGCTCTCGTCGAAGACCATGTGCACGGGCATCACCCAGGCATGCAGAGTGTCGACGTAGTGGCCGTGCTGCTTCCACTTGTAGTGGGTGCGGTTGAACGGGTAGGTTTCGTCGCCGAAGCGCCGGTCGTCGGCCGCCACTTCGATCCAGCCGTAGCTCACGTAGTCGAACGCGCGCATGAACGCGGTCTCGTATTCGGGCACCTTGAAGGCGAGATGAAAACCGCCGGAATTCATGCGGTTGCGTAAATGCCAGAGATCGGCGCCGGCGCGCTGCAGCATGTGGATGCCGTCGCCGGTGTTGTAGGGACTGCCGAAGGTAGGGACGTCCATCCACCCTGCGTAGTTCCGCTTCATGTCCTCGTTGTTTTCGTATCCGCCGCAGGCCATCACGACACCGCCCCTGGCGCTGACGGCGACCTCCCGGCCGTCGCGCTCGACAATGACGCCGAAGACCTCGCCGCTGTCGAAATCCTGCACCAGGTCCACCGCGGGGCTCTCGTACCACACCGTGACCGGGCGCCTGTCGATATTCTTCCTAAATGCCTCCCATAGTCCTCCGGGCCGGGGCAGTATGGTCGACTGGTTCCCGACCGCCTCCATGGCGCCGAGATCGGCAAATTCGTAGATGGGCTCGGACACGAGATACTCCTGCCCGGCCTCCCTGGCGCGTTCTTCGATCCAGTGATGGAGTTCCATAAGTTCGCCGGCCCAGAACTCGAGCAGGTCCTCCGGGACCGGGTTCGAATAACCCAGATTGCGCTGATAGCGCTTCATGGCCTCCTTGTCCTTCGGAATGACCAGGCCCTGACCTGAAGCGCGGGAGTTTCCCCCGGCGTGCTCTTGCGGCGCCTTCTCGAGAATGAGAATCCTGGCGTCGGGCCTGGCGTCCAACGCCTCGATCGCGGCGGAACAGGCAGCGACGCCGAATCCGACAATGACGACGTCGTATTCCTCATGCCAGCGGATCCGCCGACTGCGGTCGCCTGCCGTTTCCATTGCTCTCTCCATCCGGTCAGCGTCGGCGCGCTCAGCGCCGATAGGAGGGTTCTTCCCGGTCCAGGATGGCCTGAAGCTCGCGAAAGTGATCTTCGCCCAACCCCGGATAGTCGCGCCATTGCCGCGCCGTCTTCGCCGCCACTTCATCGGAAACGACGCGCAGTTCACGCCCGGTCTGCAGGGCCGTGATGTAGGTCGAACAGGCGCGCTCGAAGTAGTAAAGGTCGTCGAAGGCCCGGGCGACCGTCTCGCCGATCACCAGCAACCCGTGGTTGCGCAGCAGCAGAATCGGCTTGTCGCCCACCAGCCGGGCGATGCGTTCGGCCTCACCGTCGAGGCTCATGCCGTCGAAGTCGTCGTCGATGCACACGCTTCCCCAGAACCGCATCGCGTTGATGTCGATGGGCGGCAGCGTGGGATCGGCGAGGCAGCCAAGCGCCGACGCGAATTTCGAGTGAACGTGAAGCACGCACCTGGCGTGCGGCACGAGCCGGTGAATGCCGCCATGCAGCGCCCAGGCCGTCGGATCCGGGGCATCCGGCTGGGACATCGTCGCATCATCGTCGGCATCGAGCAGCAGAAGCTCGCTTGCCTTGATGCGGGAGAAATGGCGTCCCTTCGGGTTCATCAGGAAACGGGTACCCGTCCTGTTGACGGCCAGACTGAAGTGATTGGCGACCGCTTCGTGCATGTCGAAGCGGGCCGCCCAGCGCAACGCGCAGGCCAGTGCGATCCGCTCCCCCTCGAAGTCCATGTCGGGGAAACATGGCACTATGAACCGCGTGCGTCAACTCAAGCGAATACTGGCTCCGGAAGAAATCAGCGCGCGCGTGAGGGAGCTGGGAGCCTCCATCGGCGATTACTACGATTCGACGCCGGATCTCCTGGTCGTCGGCCTTCTGAAGGGGTCCTTCGTTTTCCTGGCCGACCTGGTCCGACAGATCCGGACGCCGCACGAGATTGCCTTCCTGGGCGTGGAGAGTTACGGGGACTCAATGCAACCCGGCGAGCGGATCGAGATGACCTACAACCCCGGGACCCGGACGCGCGGCCGGTCCGTACTGCTGGTCGACGACATTATCGATACCGGCAATACGATGAATTACGTCATCCCGTTTCTCGAGGAACAGGGGGCCGGTGAGATACAGGTTTGCGTGCTTCTTCACAAGCGCAGGACCGAAAACCTCAAGCGCGACGTGCGCTGGGTGGGCTTTGACGCGCCGCGGGACTTCCTGGTGGGTTACGGGCTTGGCCTGGGCGAGCAATACCGGCATCTTCCGTACATTGCGGCGGTGGTGGACGGCTAGTTGCAGCTCTCCTCCGGTGGAGGATTGGGCTGACTGTAGCCGACCGCCAGATCGCCTTCGCTCGTAATCACGATGTCGATATGGTCGTCGTAGGGCACGTCCGCACAGCCTTCGATCCTTCCCCGGGGCCATTCCTTCGGGCCTTCGTCGTCGCCCCGATCGGTGCGGAGAATCCGCGAAGGAAGCACCCCGGCCCTGATGTAGCGCTCCACGGTCGCCGTTCGGGGAAGCTCGTAGATTGCGCTTCCCGACTGGAAAATGACCCATTCCGGAGCGACGCCGGCAACGAACCTGGGAGAACTGGAGCTGATCGAACCGTTATGGGGCGCAACGATGACATCGGACCTGATCTCCACGGAGTCCGAGTTTTCAAGCATGTACTTTTCGGTGGCGATCGGCTCATCGCATTCGTCAATCTCATAGTGCTCGCAGCCGATGGCATCGCCGGTGAACAGCACGGACCTGCCCGCGAACTCAAGGCGGACCACAATGGTGGGCGCGTTGCGCTGATGGGCCGGTTGGAGTTCGCCCCATTCCTCCGGCGGCACCGCAAAACCGGACAGCACCATCAACGTCGTATCGCCGAATTGAAACCGTGTTCCGGCCGGAACGTCCTGCTCGCTGAGGTCCAGCACTTCACCGCCCTCCGCCCTGATCGCCTTGTCGGTCTCCTCCCAAATCGCGACGTCGTCCTGAAATACTGTTGCCTTCTTCCCGGCCCGAATGATCTTGTCGACCTGGTAGACGCCGAGAATCGCGGTCGCACCGCCGATATGGTCCATGTCCGCGTGACTGAGGACCATGAGGTCGATGACCTCCGAGCGCGGAACGACCTGCTCGACGGCTTCCAGCGTCGCTCGCCGCTCCCAGTCCTCCCATCGCCCCGTGTCATAGACCAGGTATTGATAAACCCGCTCGCCCGATTCGGCCGTGACGGGCATTCTCGCGACAGCGGCGTTGCCGTGGCCCACGTCGATGACGCGTACATACACGTCCGCGTCGCCGGCGACAGGCGCCTGCGCAAACGCATTCAGCGCAAACAGCGCCAGCCCTCCGACCCATCCGGTCGTCCAAATTCTTGCAGGGATGTCAGCTTCTGAACTCATTTCGTTTCGTATTTCATTCCTGTCCGTATCTGATATTATCGAGCATACGGAGGGTTACCAAATGCCGAACGTACACCTTACTCAACCAATGGAAGCCTATGTCAAGGGACGGATAAAGTCCGGAGCGTACGCCAACGTGAGCGAAGTGGTTCGGGCCGGAATACGGCTTCTTATGCAACGGGATGGCGCGCGGCAATTCTACGCAATGAAGTCGGACCTGGAGCGCGCCGTTCGTGATGCGGAGGCCGGCCATTTTGACGACTTCGATCCCCAGGCCTACGAACCGGACGCCTACCGGACGATTGCTCCAACGCCATGACGATTCGACTGTCCCGCCTGGCCAGGCGGGACCTGGACGATATCCGCCGCTACACATTGGACACCTGGGGGCGCGATCAATGGCTGAAATACTATCGGGGCCTGGTACGCGCTTTTGAAGAGATCATGGCCAACCCTGACGGTGGACGCGACCGGAGCCTGTTAGCGGCAGGTCTGCGGTCGATCGACCATGAGAAGCACGTTATTTTCTTCGCGAGGGTCTCCACAGCCGAAAATGCGCCGGTGATCCTGAGGATCGTCCATCAACGCCGCAATATGCCGGCGCTGACCTATTTCGAGTCTCTGGGAGGCTGATCAGGCCGATTGCGCGGTGACGGTTTCCCCAGCAAGCATGGCGCGGACAGGCGTTTTTGTGGCTTTCGTCGTATTGGTGGGCGCTCAAGCCGCGTCAATTGGGGCGCAGACGACCGAAGAAATTCTTGTTCGGCGATTCAATACGCAGGGGGAAACAGGCGGGCCCGGCGGTTACAGGTGGTATGAGCCTACGGAAGCCATTGCCGGCGCGCACGACGGTTTCTATGAGGTGGTTCCGCCGGGGATGCGCACCGTCCCGGAAGACGCGCTGGCCGAGGCCCGCGACTACGCCCGGCGCAACCGGTCCGAGAGTCTGCTCGTCTGGCATCGCGGCGCGCTGCAATCGGCGGACTACTGGATGGGTCTCGGGCCGTCCGACGTGGTCAATTCGCGCAGCATGCACAAGATGGCCGGCGGACTGCTCATAGCGCGCGCCATCGCCGACGGCCACATCGATTCGCTGGACGATTCCGTCGCCGAATACATTCCGCGCTGGCGGGGCACGGACAAGGAACCCATGACGATCCGCAACGTGTTGCAGATGTCGAGCGGGCTGCGCTGGTTCGGCATCCGCGACGAGCCCATTACCGGACTCAGCTCCCGGCGCTACCTCAGCCCGTACTGGGACGAGGTCCTGCTCGACGAGGTTCCCATGTCGTTCGCGCCGGGAGCGGAATACGACTACAGCGACATGACCGCCGACATCATGCCTCACATCATTCAGGGGGCCACCGGCATGCGCTATGCGGAGTATTTCTCCGAGGCCTTGCTCAAGCCCCTGGGTGCTTTCGGCGGATTCATCTGGGTCAACCGGGAAGGCGGCATGCCCCACGGTGGCTGCTGCCTGATGCTGCCGCCGGAAACGTGGCTGCGTTTCGGCCTGTTCGTCATGAACGGCGGCTCCTGGGACGGCATACAGCTTCTGCCCGACTACTGGATGACGGAAATGCTCACACCGTCGCCCAACAACGAGCACTTCGGCCTGATGATCTGGCTCGGCAGGCCCCATGTCGAACGCCGGCTCTATCACCGCCCGGACTCGTGGCTGAACGACGCGCCCAAGCCCGGCGTCTATCACTCCGAGCCGTTTCTCGCCGACGATCTCATCCTGTTCGACGGTTCCGAAGCCCGGTCGGTCGCGATCGTGCCGTCCGAACAGCTGGTCGTTGTCCGCACCGGCTTCCGGCCCCTGCCCGACCAGCCGGAGTGGGACAATGCCTTTCTGCCCAACACGCTTATCCGCGGGATAAGGCGCACCATGAGCGAAAAAGCCCAATGACCAGGCGGGTCATCGCCGCCGTCGTGATCCTGATCGCGGCCGCCGTCGCGATCGACTGGACATTCTGGTACCGCTTCGCGACCATCCGCGATCAAACGTCCGTCAGTATCCCCGGCTGGATCAGCCCAACGGCTACGGTCGAAGGGGACTTCCGCGGGGCGCTGGTCAGCGTCGATCCGGTCGACCGGATCCTGTCCCCGGGCGCGATTGCCGAACTGGTGGACTATGCGGAGCAGGTGGAGTCGTTTTCCCTGATCGTCCATCACGGCCAAGGGATCCAGTTCGAAGCCTACTGGCGCGAGTTCGGCCCCGATGACGCGACCGAAACCTTGTCCATGGCGAAATCGGTGCTGGGCCTGACGTTCGGCTTCGCGGTGGAAGACGGATCCATCGGGTCCATCGACGATCCGGTGACTGACTATCTGGTCGAGTGGGAAGGTACCGATAAAGAAAGCCTGACCATTCGCCACGTGCTGCAGATGGCGAGCGGGCTGGAACACTTCCGGTTCGACTACCGCCTCCTGCAGAACCCCTACAACAAGGCCATACGGCTTTTTATCGGCCCCAGCATGGAGAGCGCCATTCTCCGTTTCGACCTCACGGCGGCGCCGGGGACGGAATTCAACTACAACAGCGCCAATACCCAGTTGCTGATGCTCATTCTCGAGCGGGCGACGGGCCGCGCCTATGCCGACTACGTTTCGGAAAAGCTCTGGCGTCCCCTGGGCGCCAAACCGGCGACGCTGTGGATGGACCGGGAAGGCGGCATGCCCAAGGCCTACGCGTTCTTCCAGGCCCGCCCGCGCGACTGGCTGCGTATCGGTCTGGCCATCAGGAACGACGGCGTCGTTGACGGGCGGCCGGTCATTCCGGCGGAGTGGCTCGACGCCATGTTCAAGCCGTCGCCCACCAATCCCAAGTACGGCCTGCAGGCATGGATCGGGCCGCCGCACGTGACCGAACGGTTCTACAACCGGAACACGCCGTTCGGCGTGAAACAGGAGGAGCCGTTTCTGGCGGATGACGTGGTGTTCTTCGACGGCGGCGGCGGGCAACGAGTTTACGTCGTTCCGTCCGCCGATCTCGTGATCGTGCGGACCGGCATGGCATCGGCGGACTGGGACGACGGGGTGATTCCCAATATCATCCTTCGCGATCTCGGCTATGGACAAGGCCCATCATGAGGAGCCCGGACATCGGAATCGTCGGCGCCGGCCTGGGCGGCATGACCGCCGCCGTTGCGCTCCAGCAGCGCGGTTTCAGCGTCACCGTCTACGAACAGGCGCCGGCCCTTGGGGAAATCGGCGCCGGCATCACCGTGGCCCCCAATATCAGCGTGGTCCTCGCCGGCCTCGGCCTGGAAGACGCAGCGGCATCCTACGCCGACGGCTCCACGACCTTCGGCGCGCTTCACTACAAGACCGGCGAGCCGATATGGTTTTCGGAGCGGAGCATCGAGGAGGCAATCAAGACCCGGGGCGCGCTGACGCGGCACATGCACCGGGCGGACCTGCACAAGGTCCTGGAAGACGCGTTCAACAAGCAGGGCGACGCCCTTCGCCTCGGACACGAGCTCACCGACATCGAACAGGACGCCGGCGGCGTGACCCTGCGCTTCGCCAACGGCGCTACGGACAGGCGCGACATCGTCATCGCCTGCGACGGGCTCAAGTCCGTCGTGCGCGACAAGCTGTTTCCCACGGAACCCCCCCGATACACCGGCTACATGGCCTGGCGCGGCGTGGTCGATGCCTCCGACGTGCCCGGGGTCAGCCACGTGCCCCACTTCGCCTCCTATCCGGCCGAAGGCAGCATGTTCTCCCGTTATCCCCTGCGCCGGGGCACCCAGATCAACTGGGTGGCCAACGCTTTTCGGCCCGACGACATCGGCGAGGAGAACTGGTACGCGCAAACGGACATCGACGAGGTCCTCGAAGAGTTCGAGGACTGGCATGAAGACGTCGTGCGCATCATCAAGGCGTCGCCCGGCGGAAAGTGTCTGCGGTGGGCGCTCTCAAGCCGCCAGCCGCTCGACGGCTGGATCGCCGGACGCGTCACCCTGCTGGGCGATGCCGCGCATCCCATGACGCCCTTCTACGGCATGGGCGCGGGCATGGCCTTCGA
>CAYMQG010000030.1:0-10538 GCA_964392625.1 uncultured Gammaproteobacteria bacterium
CCTTAGCCAGGCTCGGAATTCCGGCAGGCGCTGGCCACGAACGGATCCGGACGGCAGGGGCTCGGCTCGGCAAGATTATCGGGAGTGCACTGTGCGCGTTTGTCAAGCCCCCGGGCGGACTTTTTTCCGGCGCACAGAAGCAGGCGACGTCCCCGCGACGACGCCGTCTTATAAGGCGTACCGGTAGGCGCCCATTCTCCATTCCGCAGATCTTCCGAGCCAAAACCATACAGAAACAGGCACTTATCCTAAGGAAGCTCTGAATAACTCGTAGGTTATGGGAGAATGGTATCTGGTCTTCGGTACTGGAAGGCGGGGATGCGGCAAGCGAGTTTTGCGGAACGGGAACACGACGTGAAGAAGCGCAGGACGCGTCGGGAGAGGTTCCTGTCGAAGATGGACGGGTTGATACCCTGGGCGGAGTTGGAGGCGCGGATCGAGCCGTTCTACCCGAAGGCGGGCCGGGGGCGTCGACCGTATCCGCTGGCGGTGATGCTTCGCGTTCACTGCGTGCAGTTGTTCTACAACCTGAGCGATCCGGGGATGGAGGATCTGTTGTACGAGTCGGAGTCCGTGCGGCGCTTCGTGGGGCTGCGGCTGCTTGGTGCGCTGCCGGACGAGACGACGATCCTGAACTTCCGGCACCTGCTGGAGCGGCATCGTCTGGGCGAGGGCTTGTTCGAGGAGATCAACGCGCATCTGGCGGCGCGGGGTCATCGGCTGAGCCGGGGGACGATCGTGGACGCGAGCATCATCGACGCGCCGAGTTCGACGAAGAACCGGGACGGCGAGCGGGACGGGGAGATGCACCAGACGAAGAAGGGGAACCAGTGGTACTTCGGCATGAAGGCGCACATCGGCGTCGACGCCGAGTCGGGGCTGGCGCACAGCCTGGCGACGACGCCGGCGAACGAGTCGGACGTGGTGACCGCGCACGCGGTGCTGCGCGGCGACGAGACGACGGTGCATGGCGACTCGGGCTACCAGGGGGTGGGCAAGCGTCCGGAGCACGAGGGCCGGGACGTGGCCTGGGAGACGGCGATGAAGCCCGGCAAGCGCCGGCTGTTGGACAAGTCGGGGCCGGAGGAGGCGGCCGAGCAGCGCAAGGCGTCGGTGCGGGCGAAGGTGGAGCATCCGTTCCTGTACGTGAAGCGTCACTTCGGCTACGGCAAGGTTCGCTACCGGGGCCTGGCGAAGAACACGCAACGGATCGCCCTGCTGCTGGGCTTCACGAACTTGTTGATCGCCGGCAGATACGCGACCGCCTGACGCGGCGCCACCATGCCCGCCGCGCGCGCGGCGGCATCCAACAAGCATGTTTCCCGCCCCTTCCATCACCCTGGGTTGTTATATCCCCGGGCTTATTCCAACGAGCACTAACCGACACGGCAAGTCTATACTTAAGGCCCTCGAGACCGGCTAGTTCAGACCTTCCCTAATGCAATAGCGCTTGCCCGGCACGCATGACAGGGCGCGCGTGTAGAGAGCACATAACTTGTCCGGTTTTAGAGCACATAGAGTGTCCGGTCGTATCTTCGCGCGTTTCTTGTTTTTGGGGAGTGCGGGATGGGGACGGCCGAGTATCGCGAGTGGAGGCGTTTGGGGATGTTTGAGGAGGCGCTTCGGGACTGGGAAGGCGGCTGTTTGACGCAGGAGCAGGCGGCGGCGTTGCTGGGGGTGAGCACGAGGACGTTTCGGCGCTGGGCGGTTCGGTAGGGCGAGGACGGTATCGAGGGGTTGCGCGATCGGCGGGTGTCTCGGGCCTTGCACCGGGCGGCGCCGGTGGACGAGGTGATGCGGATGGTGGACCGTTACCGGGCCCGGCACGAGGGTTGGAACATACGTCATTACTACGCCTGGTATCGGCGCGAGGGCGGTCGGCGCAGCCACACCTGGGTGAGGACCAAGCTTCAGGCGCACGGGGCGGTGGCGAAGGGCAAGGCCCCGGGGGAAGCACCGGCGCAAGCGTTCCCCGGCGCCCTGGCCGGGGGTGATGCTGCATCAGGACGGCAGTTCGCATGAGTGGGTTCCCGGCCAGACCTGGGATTTGATCGTGACGATGGACGACGCCACCAATGAGCACTACTCGATGTTCTTTTGCGAAGAGGAAGGCACATGGAGCAGTTTTGCCGGGGTGCGCGAGGTGATTGAGTCGAAGGGGCTTTTCTGTTCGCTTTATACGGACCGGGCCTCGCACTACTGGCTCACGCCCGAGGCGGGCGGCAAGGTGGACAAGACGAACCTGACCCAGTTCGCCCGGGCGATGATGCAGGACCTGGGCATCGACATGATCCCGGCGTATTCGCCCGAGGCGCGGGGACGCTCCGAGCGGGCCTTCCGCACCCACCAGGGGCGCCTGGTGCGGGAGCTGGCCCTGGCGGGGATCGCGGACATGGCCACGGCCAACCGCGATCTCGCCGAGGTCTACAAGCCGGCCTTCAACGCCGAGTTTCGGCGTTCGCCCGCGGAAGACAAGAGCGCCTTCGTGCCGATGGCCGATGTCGCCCGCCTCAATGACATCCTGTGCGAGATCCACGAGCGCACGGTCGGCCGCGACAACTGCGTGCGGTTCGAACGGCAGGGGCTTCAGTTGCCGGCCAGCCGCCATCGCCCGCACTACTTCAAGGCCCGCGTGAAAGTGCGCCGGCATATGAACGGCACGCTGTCGGTCTGGCACGGGCCCCGGCTCTTGGCCCGCTACCGGCCCGATGGACAACCGCTCACCGAACCGCTGGAGAGGGCGGCATGACGGCCTCGGCGCGCTCCCCGCTCCGGTCGCTACGCTCCCTTCACGGGGAGCGCGCAAACCCCTTGAGGGTACACTCTCAACCGGACACTTTATGTGCTCTAAAACCGGACACTTCTATTTGTCCGCAACAGGCTCTCAAAACGAACGAGGGCCCGATCGGCGCACGATCATGGGGGCCTGGGCGAGCGGTACCATTGTCGCAATGGTCAATCGGGCAGAACCTTTACGGATTGCGAACCGGAAGGCGCCGGTCAGCAGGCCGCCGGCCGGCACGCGCCTTGCGCTCATGCTGGCCGGAATTCTGCTGACCTCTTGGTCCCTGGCGGCAGACGGGGACCTGGAGCCGGTGACGCGGCAGCCCTGGCAGGAGGTCGTGGTCAGCGTCAGTCACATTGACCGCACGGCGCGGTTCTTTCTCGGGATTGGGGGTTATGAAGCGATGTGGCGCGGACCGCTCGACTCTGCCCTGCTGGCGGAGTGGGAGTTGCCGCAGGAGGCAAGCGGCGAGGCCCTGCTGCTCGGCCCCGCGGAATACGAGTCGGGGCTGATCCGGCTGGTGCGCTTCGACAACGCGGGCGAACGTCTGCCGATGCGCCCCGGCTCCAGGGCCTGGGACACAGGCTGTTACTTCAGCATGATGGTGCGGATGAAGGACATGCCGGAGATCTACCGGCGGGCGATCGATCTTGGCTGGTGGACCGAGACCCCGATCGCACGGATTTCTTTCCGCGGCTCCGAATTGCGCGTGGTGATCTACCGCGGGCCGGACGGTGTTCAGGTCCAGGGCTACGAGCGGCTCAAACCGCCCCTGCCCGACTCCATCCCGGCTTTCGAAACGATGACGGGCCCGTTCAACATGATGCAGATGGTCAGGGACCGGGACGCCACGCACGACTTCTTCACTCGCGTCCTGGGGTTCGGCTCCTACTACAAGGGCGACCCGTTCCTGGCGGCGGAACCCACTCCCACGCCGCTGGGAATTCCATTGAGCCTGACCACCACGGTTCCCTATCGCGCCGGTATCGTGGAAACGCGGCCCGGAGAATTCGGACGCATGGAATTCATCGAAGTCATGGGCATGAGCGGGTTCGATTATTCGGACCGCTGCCGGGCGCCCAATCTCGGGACCCTGGCGGTACGCTTCGAAGTCCGGGACGCAGCCGAAGCCCGGAACCGGATAAGGGAACGGGGCTGGACGACACGAAACGAAATCAGCCGCGTGCGGCTGGAACCCTACGGGGCCATCGACCTGTTCGCCGTGGAGACGCCCGACGGCGCCATCATCCAGTTCTACTCGACCGCGAAATAAACCCGGCGGCGACGCGTCAGGGATTGACCTCCTCACGCAGGGCGTCAAGCAGGTCCCCGGCGACCATCCCGCGCTGACCGGTTTCCGCGGCGCGATCGCCCGCCCCGGCATGCACGAAAGCGGCCATCGCGGCCAGGTCCTCCGGTTCGGCTCCGGGGAACTGCGCCCACAGGCCGGCAATCAGCCCGGTGAGCACGTCGCCCATCCCCGCCGTCGCCATACCGGGATTGCCGGCATCGATCACCCAGGGAGGCTTGCCGCTTCCGGACACCAGCGTATGCGCGCCCTTGAGCAGCGCCACGCCGCCATAGCGCTGCCTGACAGCCGTAACGGCGTCCAGACGATCCGCCTGCACCTCGGCACTGGAGCGCTCCAACAATCGACCGGCCTCTCCGGGGTGCGGCGTCAGGATCCACGGGGCGGAGTCCGCGCGACGCCCGGCCACCTGCGCCAGCCCGTCGGCATCCACTACGCGGGGCAGGCTGCTTCCCTGAGCCGCGGCGAACAACTCGCGGGCCCAGGCATCCTGCCCAAGACCGCAGCCGACCGCCAGAACCGTGGCCCGGTCGAGCAAAGGCGCGAGATCTTCCGCGTTGCGGACGCCGCGCACCATGAGTTCCGGCCGTCCGGACAGCAGGGCGGCCGAGTGTTCCGGGTGCGTGGCCACCGACACGAGTCCCGCACCGGCCCGTAACGCACCCTCGCCGGCCAGCCTTGCGGCGCCGCCCATTCCCGGGCCCCCGGCTATTACCAGGACATGCCCGAAGCGCCCCTTGTGGTCGGCGCGCCGCCTCGCCGGGAGCATCGCGCGCAGCGTCTCCGCGGTAAACACGCGCAGCATCGGCTTTTCGGCAAAGCCGGATTCGATCTCCGCCACCCTGTCCGGCTCAATCCGCCCGAGCGGTTCCAGCACCCGCTGTCCCGCGTAGTCCGGCGCGTCACCCAGGAACAGTCCGCATTTCTCGGCCACGAAGGTCACCGTCAGGTCCGCACGGACCGACGCCGTCATTGAGGCCCCCGTGTCGGCGTGTATGCCGGTGGGAATGTCGATGGCAACGACCGGCACATTTCCTTCGTTGACCGCCTGCGCAGCCTCCAGATAGAGCCCCCCCAGCGGGCGGTCCAGCCCGATTCCGAGCATGGCGTCCACGATCAGGTCGCATTCGTCCAGTCCCGCGCGCACCAGCGGTCCGCTCGGCACGGAGGATCGCCGCGCCGCCTCGAACTGCGTGGCCGCATCGTCCCGGGGGCGATTGTCGGGAGACAGCAGCATGACCTCGACGTCGAGGCCGTCGCGCTTCGCCAGGCGGGCCATGACGAAGCCGTCGCCGGCGTTGTTGCCGGCGCCGGCCAGGACGATCCATCGCCGGGCCTCGGGGAAGGCGCGCCGGGCGCGCGCGTAGGCGGCCGTACCGGCGCGCTCCATCAATGCGTTGCTGTCAATGCCCTCGCTCGCCATCAGCGCGCCTTCAAGCTCGCGAACGGCGGCGGCGGAGTATGCGGTTCGATGACTCATCAGCACGAATATTGCCCGAATTCGCTCGCGACCTATACTCTTTCGGCCCATGCAACCCGCCGCGGAACACTCACGGATCGCCGCCCGGCTCCCGGCGCTTGCGCGGGAATACGGGTTCGAGCGGGCCGGAGTGGCCGGAATCGGCCTCGCGGAGGCCGAGGCGCGGCTGGAGCGCTGGCTGGAGCTTGGACGGCACGGCGCCATGGACTGGATGGCGCGGCATGGACGCAAGCGAACCCGGCCGGCCGACCTGCTTCCCGGAACGCTGAGGGTGCTCTGCTTCCGCATGCATTATTGGCCTCGGGACGCGGCGCCGGCGCTGGCGGTGCTGGCCGACCCGGACAGGGCGTACATATCGCGCTACGCCCTGGGCAGGGACTACCACCGACTGATGCGCAGGCGTCTTCGGAAGCTGGCCGAACGTATCGCGTCGCTGGCGGGCCCCATGGGTTACCGGGTGTTCGTGGACAGCGCGCCGGTCATGGAGAAACCCCTGGCCGCGCAGGCCGGACTGGGCTGGATGGGCAAGCACACCAACCTGATCGACCGTCACGAAGGCTCGTGGTTTTTTCTCGGCGAGATCTATACCGACCTCCCGCTTCCCGTCGATCGCCCGGTGGCGGACCACTGCGGCAGTTGCCGGGCCTGCCTGGACATCTGTCCAACCGAGGCCATCGTGGCGCCGTATCAGCTCGACGCCCGCCGCTGCATCTCCTATCTCACCATCGAGCATCCGGGAGCCATTCCCCCGGAACTGCGGCCGCTGATCGGCAACCGCGTTTTCGGCTGCGACGACTGTCAGCTGGTCTGCCCATGGAACCGCCACGCACGGCCCGGCGAAGAGGAAGCCTTCGCCCCGCGGGGCGGGCTGGACAACGCCCGTCTGACCCGCCTGTTCGGATGGAGTGAAGAACGGTGGCGGGAAGGCACGCGAGGAAGCGCCCTGCGCCGCGCCGGCTACATCGGCTGGCTGCGAAACCTGGCAGTTGCGCTTGGCAACGCCACCCGTTCAGGAGAGGTTGTCGAGTCGCTGCGAAAGCGGTTGTCGCACTCCAGCGAATTGGTCCGCGAACACGTTCGCTGGGCGCTTGAGCGGCAGGCGGGCGATCAGGAACCTGCGGCGCAAACCACGTTGTCGATGAGACGGGCGGAACCGAGCCAGGCGGCGGCGAGCACGACCCACTCTCCCGAGGCGGAAGCCGTCGGCGGACCAAGATCGCCTGCGCGGCGCACGGCTACGTAGTCCGGCGCAAAGCCCGCTTCCGCAAGCCGCGCGGCGGCATCCTCTTCCAGCGCGCCGAAGTCGCGTTCCCCCGCCTCGATACGCGCGGCGCATCGCCGCAATTCGGCATGCAGTGCCGGGGCCGCCCTCCGTTCCGCTTCAGTCAGGTAGCGGTTCCTCGAACTCATGGCCAGTCCGTCCTTCTCGCGCGTGATCGGACCCTCGATCACCTCCACGGGAATATGCAGGTCCTCCACCATGCGGCGCAGGATCACCAGCTGCTGGTAGTCCTTGCGTCCGAACACCACGCAGTCGGGAAGAGTCAGCAGCAGCAGGCGCGCCACCACCGAGGTCACGCCGGCAAAATGCGTCGGGCGGTATGCGCCGCACAGTTCGCCGGACAGGCCGGGCACTTCCACGCGAGTCGGGTCGTCCAGCCCGCGCGGATAGACCTCGTCCTGCCCGGGGGCGAAGAGCAGGTCCGCTCCCGCCTCGCGCAGCAAGCCCGCATCGGCATCGAGGTCGCGGGGATAGCGCGCGAAATCCTCTCCGGGTGCGAACTGCGTGGGATTGACGAATATGCTCACGATCACCCGGCCGTCGGCGCCCGCCAGGCGCGCCAGGTCCGTATGCGCCTTGTGCAGGGCCCCCATCGTGGGCACCAGCGTGACCTTCTCGCCCGCCCCGCGCCAGCGGCGCACCTGCGCGCGCACCTGCGCCCTGGTCGTGACTATGCGCACGGACGGGCCGGGCAGTTCAGGAGAAGCAGTGCTCGGGAGCGGGATAGTCGCCTGACTTGACGGCCTGGACGTAGGCCTCGCAGGCCGCCAGCGGATCGTCCGCCCCGGTGATGAAGTTGCGCACGAACTTCGGCACCGGGCCCTGGGTGATGCCGAGCATGTCATACAGGACCAGGATCTGCCCGTCGACATGAGGACCCGCGCCGATCCCGATGACGGGCACCCGGCATTGCCCGGCAATCGCCTTGCCCAGTTCGTTGGGCACGCACTCGAGAAGGACCACGTCGGCGCCCGCCTCCTCCAGCCGGCGCGCGTTGTTCACCATCTGCTCCGCCTGCGATGGATCGCGTCCATGCACCTTGAACCCACCGATCTTGTGGACCGACTGCGGGCGCAGGCCGATATGCGCGCAGACGGGAATGTCGTGCCGGGCCAGGTGCTCCACGATCCTGCACTGGCCCTCGCCTCCTTCCAGCTTGACCATCATCGCCGCGCCCTCCTGCATCAGCCGCACGGCGTTGTCCAGCGCCTGTTCCGGTTCGCTGTAGCTCATGAAGGGCATGTCGGCCACGAGGAAGGCATGGGTCAGCGCCCGGGCCACGTGCCGGCTGTGGTAGATGATGTCCTCGACCGTTACCGGCACGGTCGTGTCGTGTCCCTGTATGACCATGCCCAGGGAATCGCCCACCAGCACCAGGTCCACTCCGGACCGGTCCACCAGCCGGGCAAAGCTGGCGTCGTAGGCGGTCAGGCAGGCGATCGGCTCTCGCTCTTCCTTCATCCGCGCCAGCGTACTCACGTTCACCGGCGGTCTGCGCATGTCGCGCTGTTTCAGTTGAACGTACACGGGCGACTCCCTAGCTCAGCGAGATCCGGAAACGCCGGGGCGCCCTGCGTCGATCAAACGACCAGGCCGCTGGGATCGAAGTAGGTGCGGCCGGACCGGGCCTGTTCCATTTCGTTGAGCAGCAGTTCGATGTGCGCATCGTTGTTCACCAGGTCAATGGCTTCGGTGTTCACTATCAGGACCGGCGCCTCGTCGTAGTCCAGTATAAATCGCGCCATCGCCTCGTTGAGCTGTTCGAGATACTCGGCCGTTATGCGCCGTTCCATCGGAATGCCGCGGTTGGCGATCCGCTTCAACAGGGTCCGGACCGAGGTCTGCAGGAACAGCACCAGGTCCGGCACCGGCGGATCGATCGACACGGCCTCGCGCACCATGTCGTAGACCTGCAGTTCGTCCGACGCCAGCGTGCACTCGGCATAGACCCGGTCGCGCTCCAGCAGAAAGTCGCTGATGCGGGTTGTGGGAAAGAGGTCGTCCTTCTTGATGCGCTCGGCGAGCTGCGTGCGGTGCAGCAGAAAGTAAAGCTGGGAGGGCAGCGCAGCCTGGGTGATCCCGTTGTAGAAGCGCTCCAGGAAAGGGTTGCCGTGCGGCGCCTCCACGATCAGTTCCCCGTTCATCCGGTCCGCCAGCAAGTGCGCCACAGTGGACTTGCCGGCGCCGATGCAGCCTTCGACGGCGATATATCGCCCGCTATCGGACCTTTTTTTCATTTCCGTTCGCGCCCCGGCCTCCTGCGCGGCCCGGTCCGCGGCGGCGGCGCTTCGACCAGGAACGGGAAGGCGCCATTCCCGCCCTCTTCCGCCAGTAGAGCACGCACTGCTCGTCGATCTCGCCCAGACGGCGGCGCAGGCACAGCAGGCGATAGGCCGGGCGGAACAGGGGATGCCTGAGCGTCTGGTTCACGCGGCGGCGCGGCCTGGACTGCAGCAGCGCCTGGCGCCCCAGCACGTGCTCCATGTCCGCCATCATCTTCTTCGTGGGCCGCAGTCCGTACTTGCCGTCCCGGACCATCCGGCGAAAGGCGTCGGTAATCTGCGTATAGCGGGGAATCCTGCTGCCGCCGGGGGCCACGGCCCGGGAAATCGGCCCCCAATAGAACACGCACAACAGGAACATCAGGCTGGCATGAGAACCCTCGCTCAGCCTCTTGTCCGTCGCCGCAAGTGCATCGCGAACAAAGTCCTCGGCCCTCGGCTCGGCATCCATCCAGGGGCCCAGGAACGGAAACAGTTCGTCGAGCAGGCCGAAACGGCGCAGTTCTTCAAAACTGACAACGGCGTGACCGCCAAGAAACAGCTTGCGCACCTCTTCCAGCAGCCGCGCGGGAGGCTCCGCCCGCAGCAGCCGGGCCATTTCCCGAATCGGCTCGGCGCTACGCTCGTCGAGCCCGCAGCCGAGCTTGGCCGCGAAGCGCGCCGCGCGCAGCATCCGCACCGGATCCTCCTCGTAGCGAAGGCGCGGTTCCCCGATCAGTCGCAGCCGGCGCGCGGCAATGTCCTTGAGGCCGCCGACGTGGTCGATGATGCGCTTGTCGGCAAAGTCCCAGTACAGCGCGTTGATCGTGAAATCGCGCCTCAGCACATCCTCTTCCAGGCTCCCGAAGCGGTTGTCCCGCAGGATGCGCCCATTGGACCCGCGCACGACCGAGCCTTCGGAGTCCGGGGCCTCGTTACCGGAACCGCGAAACGTGGCGACCTCGATGTAGTCGCGGCCGAACATCACGTGCGCCAGGCGGAACCGGCGCCCGATCAGCAGCACCCGGCGAAACAGCTTCTTCACCTGCTCCGGCCTGGCGTCGGTCACGATGTCGAAGTCCTTGGGCTGAAGATTCAGCAGCAGGTCGCGCACGCCGCCGCCGACCACACAGGCGCGATAGCCTGCCCGGTGCAGGCCGCGTAGCACCCTGACGACATTGGACGGAAGCTGCCGCGCGGCAATGCGCGGTTCGCCCGAATTGATTTTCAGCGCCGTTGTCTTGATCGAGGTCGAAACTCCAGCCACGGATGGCACGGCGCGCGTGTAAAGCACGCCCTTGTTCGGCTGCCTATAATATCGCACCGCGCCTTATCAGGCACGAAACGCTCCCTTCGTCTAGGGGTCAGGACGCCAGGCTCTCAATCTGGAAACAGGGGTTCGATTCCCCTAGGGAGCGCCA
>CAYMQG010000031.1:0-55881 GCA_964392625.1 uncultured Gammaproteobacteria bacterium
CGTTAAACCCACTTCCGTGCTGGCTTACTTGAGCACGCCGCTCTTTGTCCGTAGCGAATCCAATCTAGTGCGAGTCCGTGAGAACGAGGAAGTGAGGATAGCAACAGACATTTCGAGGACCGCGGGTTGCTATCAAATGAAAGGGAAATGGGCTTGGCGTGCCAAAGTCGATTCGCAGTTGATGAGGGGGAGCGGCCGTTTGTTCCCCAACGCTTTCGCGCGCGAGCTAGGATGCGAACTTGGTGACAAAATTAAGGTGGGATCCGCTTTTGGCAACATCACAGTTAGTTGGCCAACAGGCTCGACTACGGGTGCCGCACTTGGATCCATCCGTGCCGCTCTTAAGGGACTGCGTGCGGCGGTCGGAGACTATGTCTTTGTTATCGCACAGAGCGGTCAAATCCAGTTCGAGCTTCTTCGACAGAAACAGCTAGCAACGGAGAGTGCAATCGTGAAACTCGCTCGCCTCGTTGGTGTGCTTTACACAAAGGATTCGGAAAACCTGCTTCCCCGAATCGCGGACGCGCTCTGCATTGAACAAGGTAATGAACCGCTTCAACAAAGAATTCGAGACGCTTTGCTAGAACGTGGCGAACATGAACTCTGCAACCTAATTGAGACTCCGACGCTGTCTACGGATCAATACCTGGACCGAATCGGATCCATGCTAGGTAGGGCTTAAGCTAGAGGCTTGGATCAATAATTCGCGACTTTAGGAAATCGGTAACCGCCCATATTGGTATGCCTTTTCCCAACATTTCCTCGATCAACAGAGGCAGTCCCGTTGCGGCCAGTTCATTCGCAAGCGTAATCAGTTCGCTCGGTCGGTGCAGAATTTCTGTACTACCAGTGAAGCCTAACCCAAGCAGCTGAAGCTGAAATATTCTCCAAGGATTGCTAGGCAGAACTTCACCTGCCCGTACGAATGTATGCCACTCTTTTGCGTTAGTACGCTTATTCTCTTGCGCGCCAATGCATAACGCCGCCCACCACAGATCAACATAACGATTAAACGGACTCTGGTCCGGATCCTTGGGACCGTCATTACCAGTTCTCGTCATAGTAAACCGCTTAACTTCCTCGTATTCGGAAGCCGGTATCTTCAAATCTTGATTCTGAATCCCCGCTACGAATTCATCTATGCTCATCCAATTCCTCCGCCACTCACGATGGACGAAAAGTTAGACCGAATTCATCGCAACTCTTGCGTCGGCAAACCTCGCAATAGTGTCGATGATTACACTCACATAGACGTATTTCGGGCCGATCCGCTTGTGGATCATTCACAAGGTCAGCGGGATAATCGTCCGTCTTTGTTAATGTGACGATAGCCCCAATTCGACTGTCAAGAATGTCCTCAGTATTGGCGATCTCCGACTGTGTGAGGAACAGAACGACTTGGCGATCGATCTCTTTCTCTCCGGCGGGAGCCGCCACTGTGGAAAGAACGCGTTGCTTAACACTGCCCGACATCATTCCTAGCGGCGTGTCAATAACGCGTGGCGCGACGACACCGCTTACTTCCGTTAATGCCCAAATAAACGCAAAAGTTAGGGCGCGCTGAGAAGCGCCGTTAACTTCATGGTCTGGGTTAAGTGTCCGATTGTCCTTCGTGTCCACAACGATACTGTAGTCAGGCGTAATGCGCGCGCCCTGAAATATTGCGCCTTGGGAAGGATCGGCGCCAATCATGTCCAAGAAAAGTTCATTCGTGCGATTGCTGACACGACGCAGATAAGTTTCCTGCATGTCGTTCAGAGTGCCGCCGACAATGGCATTGAGATCTTGTAAGACGCTGAGTTCCGCATTCAGTCCAGCTACCTGTTGATCAGCGCGGCGCAGGTCCGTTTGTCGACGGGTCAGATCTCTTATGCGTTCCTTTAGACTACGAAGCTCTAGTTCGCGGCGATCGAGTTGACGGTTCTTTTGCCGGATCGATGATTGAAGAAATTTTTCATTTTGACGTTTACTTTCAATCTCTTCTTCATCTATCTCGTCGAGCTTGGCCTCCACGGACTGTAGTTCCCGATTTGCAACCTCCATCCTTTCGAGCGCTGCTACGCGATCGCGCTGAACTTCGGCCACTAATTCAGTCCACTTGATTTCTCCTGTCTGCCATGCCTCAAGAGTCCCCTTTGCCTGGTAATACAAGCTCGACAAGTGTTCGGTTACTGCATCATTCGCCCGCTGCTGTTCAACGAGTTCCATCACATTTCGCCTTGCTTTGCTTCCTTCCGACAAGTCTTCGCCGCAAATGCACTTCTCAAGGGCAAGCCGCTCCTGGAGTACGGGCACCGCCGCTTTCGGGATGACGCCCCGAGCATTCAATTCGTCAAGCAACTGGTAGCCCTTTGTGAACACCGGATCGAGCATTCCCCAGCTAAGCACTTCGTTTTCGAACAATTGTTGATGCCGTTTCTTAAGCTGCTTGTCATCTTCCTCTGCGGTTTCTAGTTGCCCCTTAAAAGTCTCTCGCTGGTGTGCTAGTTGTTCGTAACTACCCGCTTCGAGCGCACGCTGTAGGTCTCGTTGTACCGTAGACAGCTTCCGATTCAAATTTTCGATTTGACGATGTAAATCAACAACCAACTCTTCGACTTCAGTTTTTTTGTCCGTCGCATCCTGCAAGTTAGTTGATACTTCCGCTAGCTCGCCGGAGGATGCTTGACGACTAATCTTGCGGTTAACCGTAGACTGCCCGGCCTTGACACGTTTTTCCAAGTTTTCCAATAACCCCAACCCCAGCAGCGAACGAATCGCTTCTTTCACTTGGTCGCGTTTTGTAGTTTCCGCGAGCTGGGCGGATATGAATGTTAGCGCGGCATCGCCATCAGTAAAAAAGATATCGAGCATCTCAATCGGCAACATTTGAGCAAGCCGAGCCTCGGATCCCATGATTTGATCCGAGCCCTCGTCCTTTATCTCGTAAAGACTTATGTGCTCTTGCTCGCGATTCGGTGCGTCCCCGGATGGACGCTCAACCACTTCACGCTTCAGCATGAATCGCGTTTCCTTAGTTAGTGCTCGATCCGCAACGGTACTGACTAGCGTATGCGAAAAATTGACCTCCACTGAAATTGTGCAGGGGTCGCCATCAGGCCAATCCGCCGGAGACAAGCGCACGGATGGCTCATCAAGCCCTTTTGTTCCATATAGGGCCCATCGCAGCGCCTGTAGAGTCGAAGTCTTCCCCGAGCCGTTCTCGGCACGGATAACCGTCAACGGCGTGCTTTGGCTAGTTGAGAAATCAAGATCGATATTTCGAAGCAGCTTGAAGTTCCGAATTCGTGCGTTCTGCAGCTTCATGATCCGGGCTCTTGTTTTCGGGCAAGGAGTTCACCGAGCGCAGTAATTCGCCGATTAATCTGCTGAGCAACATTATGTGGACGCTGCTGTTCTAGCCGCAAAATATCGTCGAGCACTGCTAGGAGCTGTTCGCGATAGCCTTCGAATCGCTCTTCGACGTTATCAACTTTTTCCCTTATCGCCTCAATGACTTGCCGCTGTGGTGCTCCCATTTGCTTCTCCGGCTATGCGTACATTTCTTGCATGATTTTTTCTATTTGGTCGAATGGCCCACCATTGGAGCCAGCGTTCTCCGCCAGTTCTGCGAACTCCTGTGCGCGATCAAGCTCCGATTTGAGGATCGCGCGACCACCACTATCACGTGGATTCGGGGGTATGACGACAAAGTCGTGGAGGTGGGCGAGTTTTTTGCCAATTGCATCGCAGCGGCGAAGTATACGACCTCTTCGCTGAATCCACTGGCGTTTGACTGTGTTGCTAGCCAGCAAGTACGCGTGGCTAACTTGCGGTACGTCGACGCCTTCATCTAAAACACGCATACACGTGATCGCGTGGTACTCTCCAGCGGCAAACCGGTTCAATAAGTTGGACGCACGCTGCTTGTTCTGCGTTTCCTCTGCGGTCAACTGATGTATGGTCAGATGCAATTCATTTTGCAGCATGTCGTTAGTCGCACGAAGCTGTTCCCGTCCTTTGTCCGTCGCGTAGACCAGGGTATGGTGGATTTCGTCGCGTTGCTGTCCGCCTAGTAGCGTTCTCAACATTGTGACCTTGTTCCCGGCAGCTTCGATAACCTTGCGGCGCTTGTTGAGAAGCGTGGTTACTCTCGAAGGCAATTTGCCGCTTTCATGCGGATCTTGGTCGTGATCGCCGAAGCCTGCGCGGAGCAATAGCGCAGTTAGACGTTGCCACTCCTCGAATTCGTCGTCCTTAAGGCTAACCCGGTGTAAGTAATAGTTATACGGAACAAGACAGACGCCAATCGCATCTGCCAGCGAGAACTCGAAAACCTTATGGCCAAAGAAATCGAAAAGCGCGCGCGTTCCGTCTGGATCGTACTGCCGCTCCGGTGTAGCAGACAAGCCAAGGCGATAGTCAAAGCGTTCCGGTGGGTTGGCAATAAATCCAGCACGGCCTAGGTTATGGACTTCGTCCGCAATGAGCAGTGTCTTGATTTGTCCAGGTACAGCGTCCAATACTCGACGAAATTCCTGAGTTACCAAGTAGTTCTGTGTAACGACCGCTACTTGGACGATTGATACTTTTGAAACAAGAGATCGCACGGCCAAGTCAAGTCGATCAGTCTGTTCTCGCGCGCTCCCCTTATTGGGTAGCGCCTCTAGGCCAAAAGCAGCCACCTCGTCGACCCACTGACGTACTAACGGACGATAAGGGGCGCTGACAACAATCAGCAATGATTCACATTCGTCTTGAAGCCGCGCAGCTGCCGCAAGGGCAGTAATAGTCTTGCCAGAGCCCGTTGCCATCGCCAGGACACCCCGATGGCCAGCTTCCTCCCAATTGGACACGGCCTTCTTTTGGTGGCCAAATTGCCCCGACTCAATGTTTATTCCGGGAGGTAATTTGAGTCGCTTGGGAAATAGCTGTCTTGCGACCGCCATTTCCTGCGCCAACGCCTCAATTTTCTTTGCGTCCTGGTTCCAAGCATGTGTGAAATCTTCCAACGTTGGTGGCTTATTCGGTGTGTATTCGCGTAGCAGATCGTTCTTCACTGCAACTGGCAAATCTAGGGATAGAACGTAATTGCGCGAACCGTTCCATAGCGCATTAAATTCATCAGTCAAAGTTTCTATAGTTTCAACTGCGACTTCATTTCGCCAAGATGCTTCGACTCTAATTTGCTCGTGGTTCTGCGCGAGTCCCGACGCAGTAAAGTTGCTTGAGCCGTGTGCGACAACGGTGTTTTGATCATCTCTAAAAAACCAGACCTTTGGGTGAAATACACCTCCGTCTTTCAGCCAAGCTATCCGTATCTGTAGACGATCTGCGGAAAGCAAGTACGCGAGGCATTCAAGAGTATGCTTAACGAGTGCGCTAGGGCTTACTTTGGCCTCGCCCAATAATTCCTTTAGTCGAGCCTCAAGAACCTCGCTCGGCGTACTGACCCCTTCTCGAAGGGCCGTAGCGTCTTGGGTGCTGATGTTAGGGCTCACAATCAACCGCATGGGGCTATCAGTGCGGACAAGGTATTCAGCTAACCCAGGAGCGATGCTACGCAGGGCTTCGCTACCGAAAAACCCAAACATGCAATCTACCGAGTTCGATAGCCGCAATGACGCAATCAACACCGAATGCACGAAATCATCGCGCGGGATGACGTACATTGCCTTGTAGTTGAGGTCCTTTAGCTGCAAGGTGTTATCTCGCGGCGTGCGCGAATAGAGGCAGGGAATTCAGCATCGCTGAGCAGCCACGATTATATTTGCGCCCCGATGCGTCTCCCCTGTTCTATTTACACGCGTTTGGCGTGTTTATTGGAGGTCAATACACGCAATGGACACGATCGGTTTTACATCTGCTTTTCAAGTGACGCGAGATTATGCGGCACGCTAACGCAGCAATTCGATGTTGCTGCGATTGCCGGCGCCGGGGCTACGTAAGCAGTCCGAAAACGGCGGTGCCTGCTTGTGTTGGGGCTAGGCGAACAGTTCGAATGCGATGAACCAGGCGGACAATCCTGCCCCGACCAAATACAAGCGAATTGTCAAGCGTTTTTCGAATGCGGCCAGGTCCGCGCGAAGCCCGCCTGGTACGGCTCGCATTTCGCCTCGAAATTCAGCGATCCCCGATCGCACTTGACCTGCAAAATCCAACAGATCCTGTTTTGTTGCCTGGTCGTGGTACTGGCCCTGATGTATCGCTCCGGCGATGGCTTCGGCCTGGGCGCGCTCCACGCCCGCGGCTTCGAGGGCACGGGCGGCTTCGAAGAGATTGAAAGCACCGGAAGCCATAAGGCGAATTCTACGCGCTACCGGCCAGGTGCTGCCTTCGGTCAGGTGCTTACGGAGCGGAGGAGTTCTACGTTGCCGCCCTTTGCGGTGGTGTTGATGGTGATGGTTTTTTCGACGGCGTAGCGGTGGAGGTAGTGGGGGCCGCCGGCCTTGGGGCCGGTGCCGGACAGGCCCATGCCGCCGAAGGGCTGAACGCCCACGACGGCGCCCACCATGTCGCGGTTTACGTATATGTTTCCTACGCGCGCGCGCGCGATGACCTCGTCGACGCGCGCGTCGATGCGACTCTGGATGCCCAGCGTGAGGCCGAACTCGAGGCGGTTGATCGAGTCCACCAGGTTGGCCAGGCCGGCGGCGTCGAAGCGCAGCACGTGCATGACGGGGCCGAAGCACTCGCCCTCGAGTTGCGACAGGTCCTCAAGTTCGATGATGTGCGGGCGGATGTAGGGGCCGTCCGCGGCCTCATCCAGACGACCGTCGGTCCAGACTTCGCAGCCCAGCGAGCGCATGCGCTCGATGTGCGCCAGGATCCGGTCCAGGGAGGGCCGGTCGATGATGGGGCCGATGTCCGTTGAAGGGTCGTGCGGGTCGCCGATGGTGAGTTCGGTCGCGGCGCCTCGGATCGATTCCAGCAGCGTGTCGGCCACTTCGTCCTGCACGCACAGCACCCGCATGGCGGAGCAGCGCTGGCCGGCGCTCAGGAACGCCGAGCGGATAGCGTCGTCGGTGGTCTGTTCGATCAGCGCCGAGGAGTCCGCGATCATCACGTTCTGACCGCCGGTCTCGGCGATGAAGGGCACGATGGGACGGTTCGACTTGCCGGCCAGTGCGGACTGAATGCGCGCGGCCGTGTCGGTGCCGCCGGTGAACGCCACGCCGGCTATGCCCGGGTGATTGACCAGCGCCGCGCCCACGTCCCCGGCGCCCGCCACGAACCTGAGCACGCCCCCGGGAACGCCGGCGGCGTGCAGCAGGTCCACGGCCATCTTCGCGATGCGCGGGGTCTGCTCGGCGGGCTTGGCCAGCACGGCGTTGCCGGCCAGCAGCGCGGCGGAAACCTGGCCGGAGAAGATGGCCAGCGGAAAGTTCCAGGGGCTGATACACACGAACACGCCGCGGCCGTGCAGGCTGAGGTCGTTGGACTCGCCGGTGGGCCCGTCCTGGGGCACGGGCGATTCGAAATCGCTTTCCGCCCGACAGGCGTAGTAGCGCATGAAATCCACCGCCTCACGCACTTCGGCCACCGCGTCGTCCACTGTCTTGCCGGCCTCGCTCGCCAGCACCCGGAAGAACTCGTTGCGCCCTAGCTCCAACGCATCCGCCGCCGTCCGCAGTATGTTGGCGCGCCGCCGTCCGCCCAGCGCGTTCCAGGCCGGCTGGGCCTCGGCCGCGCTCTGAACCCAGGCGTCGATTTCCCCGGAAGCCGGGTCGACGGCTTGCGGTGCCGGCATATCGGTCCGTTCCGCAAGGAGCGCCGAAAAGCGTCCCAGGGCGGTTTGCGAGGCCAGGTCGCAGCCGGCCGAGTTGGGGCGGTCCGGTCCGTAAAGCAGTTCGGGGGTGGGCAGCGTCGATGAGTTTCGGGCCAGCGAGATCTCGATCGGATCGGACACGATTGCGTTCGGCGCAAGCTCCTCGTCGTAGAGCCGGTTGACGAAGCTGGAGTTGGCGCCGTTCTCCAGCAGCCGCCGCACCAGGTACGCCAGAAGGTCCTCGTACAGTCCGGCCGGCGCATACACGCGAACGGGCGGGAAGTCGTCGAACATCTCGCGCGCGGTCTCGTGCAGGCGCTCGCCCATGCCGTGGATGCGCTGCAGTTCCATGTTCGATCGGTCCTCGGCCAGCGTCAGCACCGTGGTGAGGGTGTGGGCGTTGTGAGTGGCGAAGGCGCAGAACAGGTGCGGGCGCTCGGCCAGCATGGCCTCGGCGCAGGAAAGGTAGGACGTGTCGGTGTTGTCCTTGGCCGTGAACACCGGGTAATCGGGCATGCCGGCAATCTGCGCGCGCTTGATCTCGGCGTCCCAGTAGGCGCCCTTGACCAGCCGAACGGCAATCTGCCGCCGGCTGGCCTGCGCCAGTTCGCTCAGCCATCTGATCACGCGCTTGGCCCGCTTCCCGTACGCCTGCACGGCCAGTCCAAGGCCGTTCCAGCCGCGCAGCGAGACTTCCCCGCAGAGGCGCTCGGTAAGTTCCAGCGACAGTATCAGCCGGTCGGCTTCTTCCGCGTCCAGGCAGAGCGGGATGTCGTGCTCGCGGGCAAGTTCGCACAGTTTGAGCAGCCGCGGATACATTTCTTCGTGGACGCGGGCGGACTGCCGGGCCTCGTAGCGCGGATGCAGCGCGGTGAGCTTGATCGACATGCCGCAGCGGCGCGCGGCCTTGGCAGGCTGCCGTTCGCCCACCATGGGAATGGCCTTGCAATAGGCTTGGAAATACTCGTCGGCGACCTCGGCCGTGCGCGCGCCCTCGCCCAGGATGTCGAAGGAATACTCCACGCCGTCGTCGAGCCTGTAGGCGCGCTTGATGGCCTCCTCCATGGTCTCGCCCATCACGAATTCCTGTCCGAGGATACTCATGGCCTGGCGCACGGCCCCGCGGATGACCGGTTCGCCGAGGCGCCCCGCCAGCGACTGCAGCACCGCTCCTCCGGACTGGCCCTCGAAGCGCCGCATGGACACGGCGCGCCCGGTGAGCATCAGCGCCTAGGTGGAGGCGTTCACCAGCAGAGAGCTGGAATGCCCCAGGTGCTCGTCCCAATGCGCCGGGCCCAGCTTGTCGGCGATCAGCTCGTCGGCGGTTTGCGGGTCGGGCACGCGGAGCAGGGACTCGGCCAGGCACATCAGCGCCACGCCCTCGTCGTTGTGCAGCCCGAACTCGTTCAGGAAGGCGTCCAGCATCGTGGGGCCCTTCGGCGAGGTGCGCACCCGGCGCACCAGTTCCGCGGCCTGTCCGACGATGGACCGGCGCGTTGTCTCGTCAAGCGTGAAGTCTTCGGCCAGCCGGCGTATCAGGGGTATTTCGCTTGCAAACTTGTGTTTGTCGATCCGATTCAATGCGCTGCTCATCTCACACCTTTTCTCGTTCGTTCCTGAACGCCTATTTCACCATTTTTTGCCGGGGTCGTGGCCCGCCAGAAAGAGTAGTATGCGCGCGCCCTGCGTGCCTGCTTCACCGCACCGGGAAGGTTGTTACGCAGCCCTTGCAGCCGCCCATACCTGCACATGCTCGGCGCCGGCGGCGATGAGCGCTGCCGCCATCGCGTCGGCCGTTGCCCCCGTCGTGACCACGTCGTCCACTATCGCCGGCCTCGGCGGCGACCCCGAACACGCAAAAGCGCCCGCGACGTTCATGCGGCGTTCTTCGTCGCTGAGGCGGCTCTGCATGCGCGTGTGCCGGACCCGGCGGCAGATGTCCGGCAGCATCGGCACGCCGAGTTCGCGCGCGATGAGGCGGGCGATTTCCTCGGCCTGATTGAAACCGCGCCTGGCCCGCCGGCGCGGATGCAACGGAACGGGCGCCAGCGCTTCGGGCATTTCCAGAACGCCCCGCTCGACTTGCGAGCGAACGCCTTCGGCAATGGCCTGGCCAAGCGCCCGCGCCAGGTGTATCCGCCGGCCGAATTTCAGCCCCAGCAGCAATCGGTCCACCGGATAGTCGTAGGCAAGCGGAGCAACCATCCGGTGAAAGCCCGGAGGCCGGACCGCGCAGCGCGCGCAGATGCCGGCGACATCGGTCTTGCCCATGCGGATTCCGCAGCGGGGACAGGCCTGTCCGGCGCGCGGCAGGCCTTCGGCGCACTCGTCGCACAGTTCCCGGCCGTCGCGCGCCTGCCCGGCGCATAGCGCGCAACGCCAGGGCAGGAGAAAGCGCATCAGGCCCTTGCCGCCGGTGTTTCCCGGAGTCATTGCGGTTATGCTAACGCTCCCACCGAAATACGGGAATCTCAATGCCACGCATCCTGATTACGGGCGCCTCGCGGGGTTTGGGCCTGGAGCACGCCAGGCAGTACCTGGAGAAGGGTTGGGACGTGATTGCAACGGCCCGCAACCCGGAAGGGTCCCCCGGTCTGAAGGCGCTCGAATCAATCGGTTCCGGCATGCTGCGCCCGATAACCCTGGATGTTACCGACCACGCGCGGGTTGACGCCGTGGCCGATGAACTGGCGGATGAGTCGCTGGACATTCTGCTGAACAATGCCGGCACCTACGGGCCCAAGTCGGCATTCGAGGGCATGCACTACCAGTCGCTGGAAAGCATGGACTACGAACTGTGGCGCGAAATGCACGAAATCAACGTCATGGCGGCGTTCAAGGTGGCGGTATGTTTCAAGCCGCACCTGGAGGCGGCCGCCAATCCGCTGTTGGTGAACATGTCCAGCGACATGGGATCGATTGCCAACAACTCCATGGGACATGCCTACGCCTACCGCAGCAGCAAGTCGGCCCTCAACATGCTGACCAGGGGCATGGCGATCGAATGGCAGAACATCACGGTCATCGCCATGGCGCCGGGCTGGTGCCGCACCGACCTGGGCGGACCGGAGGCGCCGGTGGACCCGGTCGAAAGCGTGCGCATGCAGCAGGAGCTGTTCGAGCGCCTCGAGTCGTCCCGATCCGGCGAGTTCATCAACCGCTTCGGAGAAAACGTCGACTGGTAAGCGCCTGGGGGCGAGGGCATGACCCTCGCAGCGCGTCCGCCTGACCCATGCTGAACTTCATCAGCCATCCGCTCGCGGGCACGCCGTACGGGACGGCGCTCGATCTTTGCGTGATTGTCGCCATCCTGGCCTGGCTTACCTCGGTGATCACCCGCGAGTACTCCTGGGCCGACCGGCTCTGGTCGCTGTGCCCGCCGGTCTATTGCCTCATCGTTGCGGCGGACGCGGATTTTTCCTCGCCCCGCCTCAATCTCATGACAGTCCTGGTGACGCTATGGGGTCTGAGGCTGACCTGCAACTACGCGCGCAAGGGCGGCTTCTCCAGGGGCGGTGAGGACTACCGGTGGGCGGCGATACACGAGAAGATCGGCCCGGTCGGGTTCCAGGCGCTGAACCTGCTGTTCATCGCTCCGGGTCAGATGCTTATCGTCTGGCTGTTCGCATCACCCGTGCACCAGGCCTGGCTATGGCGGGAAACGCCCCTGACCTTCCTCGACGGCATCGCCGCCGCGGTTTTCCTGGTGTTCTTCATCGGCGAATGGGTAGCCGACGAGCAGATGTGGAGATTTCAGCAGGGCAAGAAACGGAAGATCGATGCGGGCGAGGAGGTGACCAGGCCATTCCTCACGACCGGCCTGTTCGCCTGTTGCCGCCACCCCAATTTCTTCTGCGAGATGGGCATGTGGTGGGTGTTCTACCTGTTTGCGGTGGGCGCCTCCGGGCAGTGGCTCGACTGGACCGGCCTGGGCTTCGTGGTTCTCACCTTGCTTTTTCACGGCTCCACCCAGCTGACGGAATCGCTGACGCTCGCCAAGTATCCCGCCTACCGCGAATATCAGGCCTCCACGCCCCGACTCATGCCTCTGCCTTTTCTGCGCCGCGCAGCCGGGCGACTTCCTCGAACAGCCGGTCGGTCGTGACGCCTTCGGGCGCCATGGGCTTGCCCACCAGCAACTCCACCGGCGCCCGCAGCCACTTCAGACCGCCGCGGAACGCGCCCCGGCCCTGGTGCGAGAACAGGCTGCCCCACAGACCGCGCAGCGCCATGGGGATGACCGGAACGGGAACCTGCTTGAGCAGCTTGAGCACCCCGGGGCGGAACGCGTGCATTTTCCCGTCGCGGGTCAGGTGCCCCTCGGGGAAGATGCACACCAACTCGCGGTTGCGCAGCGCATCGGCCAGCGCCTCGAAGGCCTTCCGGTAGGTTTCGGGATTGTCCTTGCGCGCCGTGATCGGCACGGCGTCCACGCTGCGGAAGATGAAATTGAGCAGGGGCAGATCGTAGATGCGCCTGATCATGACGAAGCGTACGGGCCGGCGAAGCACGCCCAGGATCAGCAGCGCATCGACATAGCTCACGTGGTTGCAGACCAGCACCGCCGCGCCGCGTTCGGGCACGCGGTCGAGATTGCGGAAGCGCAGACGGTAGAGGCTGCGCATCAGGCACCAGATCAGGAAACGCGCAACGAACTCCGGGACTTCCCAGAAAACGAACATCGAGACGCCCAGATTGACCACCGCGAGCACCAGGAACAGCTGCGGGATGCTCATTTCCATGACGACCAGCACCAGGATGCTCAGCCCCGCGCCGATCACCATGAACAGCGCGTTGACGATGTTGTTGAACGCGATGACCCGGGCGCGGGTCTCCTGGCGCGTGCGCTGCTGGATCACCGAGAACATCGGGACCACGTACAGTCCGCCGAAGAACCCGATAAGGAACAGGTCGAGCATCGTGTTCCAGCCCCCCGCACCAAGAAACTGCCCCATTCCCGCCGCCGGCGTAACCGGGTTCATGGTCGTCAGCGCGAAGTGCGCCGCGAAGGCGGTCAGCCCGAGACTGCCGATGGGCGTGAGGCCAATTTCCACGCGGCGCCCCGACAGCCATTCGCACGCCATCGACCCCACGCCGATTCCCGCGGCCAGCGTCGCCATCAGCGAGGTCGTGACCGTTTCGTTGGCGTTGAGGACCTCCTTGCCATAATTGGGCATCTGTGTGAGGACCACGGACCCCAGCAGCCAGAACCAGGAAATGCCCAGTATCGACAGCAGCACCGAACGCTTGGCGGACGAGGCCCGCGCCATGCGCGCCACGACGGTGAAGGGGTTCCAGCAGATCCTGCCGGCGTCTTCGGCGGGCGGCGCCGCGGGAATGAAGCGGCTGGCCAGGTATCCCGCCGCCGCCAGTCCCACGACGGTGACGGCGATCAGCAGCGGCCGCGATGCTGCCGGTTCCGCCGCCGCCAGCACCCCGCCGAGCACGAGTCCGGCGGGAATGGCCACGAAGGTGCCCATCTGCACCAGTCCGTTGCCGCCCACAAGTTCCGCCTGTCTCAGGTGCTGGGGGATGATGGCGTACTTGATCGGACCAAAGAAGGTGGACTGCGCGCCCGTCAGGAACAGCACGGCCATCACCGCCCAGACCGAGCCGGAGGCCACCGCCAGGCCGCCCAACAGCATGATGCAGATCTCGGCGATCTTGATCCTGCGCGCCAGGGCCGCCTTGTCGCCGTGGTCGGCGAGTTCGCCGGCCCATGCCGAAAACAGGAAAAACGGCAAGGCGAACAGGCCGGCGCCGAGATTGGCCAGCGTGTCGGCATTGGCCGCGCCGGCGCCGAATACGATCAGCACGATCACGGCATTGCGGTACACGTTGTCGTTGAACGCGCCCAGTGCCTGGGTAAAGAAGAAAGGCGAGAAGCGCCGGGAAAGCAACAGCGAGAACTGCCCGCGCTCCCGGGCCGGTGCTCTTTCTGCCGCGTCGCCTGCGCTCATCCGGTCTGTTCCCCGCGTCTCGCAGCGCGCCATGTTAACCGCCGCCGCGGCATAGGCGCGCCTGCGTAATGGCCCGTCCTCGACCCCGACGTGTTCGCAGCGCTTTCAATCGCGCGGCGGCGGGCTTTGCGAAGCGCGATTTCCTGCACGCGGAGATTCGCCGCCGAATGCTGGAACAGCTTGAGTGGGTGCGTATCGAGCCCGCCTGCATAGTCGATGCCGGCGCCGGCGCAGGGGGAGCGCGGGAGGAACTCCTGCGGCGCTTTCCCGAGGCCCGGGTCCTGTCGCTCGACAGCTCGCTCGGCATGTTGCGGGCCGGTGCCGGGGAGCGGATTTGCGGAGACATGCAGCAGATGCCGCTTGCCGATGGCTGCGCGCATCTGCTGTTCTCGAACCTGGCCCTTCACTGGTGCCCGGCCATAGGCGCCGCGCTCGCCGAGTTTCGCCGGGTGCTGGATTCGCCCGGCCTGGTCTTCTTCTCCATGTTCGGGCCGGACACGCTAAAGGAGTTGCGCCGCGCTCGCAGCAGCGCGGGCCTGGTCGACGAGCCGGAGACGCTGCTCGATATGCACCACGTGGGCGACGCCCTGGTTCGCGCCGGTTTTGCCGACCCGGTCATGAGTGCCGAGCGGTTCCCGGTCCCGTACGCGGACTACGCGACGCTGGAAGGCGACCTGCGCCGGTGCGGGGCGGCCCGGGCGATGATGCCCGGGGCTTCGGGCCTGGCCGGGCGCGCGCGCCGACGGGCCGTGGAGGAAGCCTTCGAAACGCAACGCGGCTCCGACGGAATGGTCGCCGTCAGCATCGAAGTGGTCTACGGCCAGGCCTGGATCGCTCCGCCGAAGGGCCGTGGAGAGCCGGCGGAAGTTCCGCTGGAAGAAATCAGTCTGCGGAGTACAGCGAAGCCGCCTTGATCGTGGCGTAGACCTTTACGCCGGGCGAAAGCCGGAGTTCCCGTACCGAGCGCCGGGTGACGCGCGCCCACAGCGTCTGCCCCACGTTTACGACCACATCGGCAAGCGCGCCGTCTTCCCGCACGACCCGTTCTACCGTGCCGCTCATTACGTTCAGCACGCTGCTTCGGCGCGGCGGCTCCAGCGACAGCGACACATCTCCGGCCCGCACCTGGAGCACGATATCGGCGTCCCGAGGCAGGCCCAGCCGCGGCAGGAAAAGGGTGTGTCCGGAGCACGACAGCCGGCTCAAGCCGTCGCCGTCGTCCGCCTCCTCGATACGGCAGGCAAGGAGAGCTCCCGCTGTCCGCGGTCCTATGACTGACTGCAATTCCGGGCGGGCCAGCAGGTCCTGCAGCTCCCCGGTCGACCGGACCACGCCACGATCGATCAGGACCAGGCGGTCGGCCAGCCGCACCACCTCCTCCATGCGGTGCGTAACGTAGACGATGATCCGGTCGCTGTCCCGCTTGAGCCGCTCGAGAAAACCCAGCACTTCTCCGCGGCGCTCTCCGTCCAGCCCGGCCAGCGGCTCGTCCAGCAGCAGCACGTCCGGTGCTGTGAGCAACGCCCGTCCTATCGCCACGCGCTGCTGTTCTCCTCCGGACAGGCCCAACGGCCGCCGCTCGAGCAGCGCCTCGAGCTCCAGGAGCTCGATGACTTCCTCAAGGGCCGGCGCCGACCGCGCTCCGCGGCGGCGGCCGTACTGCAGGTTGCCGCGCACGCTCAGGTGCGGAAACAGCCGGCCGTCCTGAAAGACGACCCCCACCGGGCGCCGCTCCGGCGGCAGGTTCACGCCCGTGCGGCTGGCGAACACGCAGGTCCCGCCGATCGCGATCTCGCCTTCGTCCGGGGCCAGCAGGCCGGTGACCATGTTCACCAGCGAAGTCTTGCCCGCGCCGGACCGGCCGAACAGGGCGGTAAACCCGGGCGGGATCTCGAGCCGGCCCCGCCACTCGAAGTCGGCCAGCTTCTTGCGTGCGTCGATCTTCAGCATGGTCAGTTCAGGCGCTTGCGGACCGCGCGCGCGGCCAGCTCCGACACGGCCAGCGCAACGATCGCCAGCCCCAGCGATACGCCGGCCAGCCAGGCGGCGGCGGTCTCGCCTTCGGGCGTCTGCAGCAGCGTGTAGATCGCCAGCGGAAGGGTCCGGGTCTGCCCGGGGACGTTGGAGACGAAGGTGATCGTGGCGCCGAACTCGCCCAGGCAGCGCGCGAAGGCCAACAGCGTCCCGGTGAGCAGGCCCGGCGCCGCCAGCGGCAGGGTGACGGTAAACAGCGAGCGCGCCGGGGTCGCGCCCAGTGTCCGGGCGGCCTCTTCCAGCCGCCGGTCCACCGATTCGATCCCGAGGCGGATGGCCCGGACCATGAGCGGGAAGGCCATGACCGCCGCGGCCACGGCCGCGCCCTTCCAGGTAAACGTGAACGTGATGCCGAACCAGTCGTGGAAAAGCCGCCCCAGCCAGCCGTTTCGTCCCAGCACGATCAGCAGCAGATAGCCCACCACCACCGGGGGCGTGACCAGCGGCAGATGCACCAGGCCGTCGAGGAGGATCTTTCCCGGAAAGCGGCAGCGCGCCAGCACCCAGGCGCAGGCGATCCCCACCGGCAGCGAACAGGCCACCGCCCAAAGCGAAACCTTGAGCGACAGCGCCGCGACTTCCCAGACGGGACTCATCGGTTCCGGGAGGGCGGGACGCCCTCTCTCCCAGGGGTAAAACCGTGCGTGATGAAAACTGCCTTCGCTTCGCCGCCGAGCAGGTACTCGTGGAAGGCCAGCGCCGATGGGTTGTCGGCCGGCTCGATCAGGGCCAGTTCGTAGCGGATCGGCGAATGGCTTCGCGCCGGGAGCCAAGCGGCCGCCGTCAGGCCCGATGCACCGCGCAGCTCGCTGGCGTAGGTGATGCCGAGCGGCGCCTCGCCGCGAGCCACACGCACCGTCACCGCGCGCGCGTTGGCGGCGAATGCCAGCCGTCCCTGAAGAGGTTTCCACAGATCGAGATACTCAAGGGCCTCGCGCGCATAAATGCCGGCCGGCACGTGCGAGGGGTCCGCCAGCACCAGCGGAAAGTCGGCAAGCGCTCCAAGCAGCGATGCGGGGCGGCTGAGGGTTACGTCCGTCCCGCTTTCCGCAGGTCGAATCAGGGCAAGCCGGTTGCCCGTCAATTCGCGCCGTGAGCCCGCCGCCAGGAAACCGTCCCGCTCGAGACGATCCAGCCACTGCCGGTTGGCGGACAGGAACAGGTCTGCACGCGCGCCGTGCACGATCTGCCGTGCCAGCGTCGAGGAAGCGGCAAAGGAAAACTGCACGCGCCGTCCCTGTTCCCGTTCAAATGATTGCGCGACATCATTCAGCGGAGCCATCGTGCTGGCCGCGGCGAATACCAGGATTGACGGCTCCGCCCGGGCGGGCGCCGGGGTGCTCGCCGCGCACAGCAGCGCGCCGATCGCAAGGGCCCGCACGGCCTTGCCCGGCGGCCGCCCCGCCCCGTTCCGCCTCCTGCCCGCAAAACGCATGAATGCCAGCATAGCCAATTCAACCCGGGTTTCCCACACGGAATCCACCGGGCCGGGCCGGCACGGATACTCAATGTAGGATGGCTGACACGAACCAACTGGGCCGCCGCAGGGGACCGAGCTTGAGGCAAGACGGCAAGCACAAGCGCTACCCGGGTGACGACGATGACCGCCGCTGGCGGGAACTGGTGTTTCCCCGGGACTACCGCAACCCGGAGCCTCGCCGGAAGTATCACCTGGTCGTGATCGGGGCCGGGCCGGCGGGCCTGGTCGCGTCGATTGCGGCGGCAGGCCTGGGCGCTCGCGTCGCGCTGGTCGAGAAGCAGGCGATGGGCGGAGATTGTCTGAACGTCGGATGTGTGCCTTCCAAATCTCTTCTTGAATTCGTGCGGCGCAATCCGAACGCCGGCTTTTCCGAAGCCTTCGCCTGGCTGCGCCGGGTTCGCTCGGAGATTGCCGAGCATGACTCGGTGGAGCGCTACATTGAGAGCGGTGTCGATGTCTTTCTCGGCGCTGCGCGGTTCGTTGGCCGCCACGGCGTTGAGGTGGAAGGCCGGTGCCTGGCCGCACGGCGCTTCTTGATCGCGACCGGCGCGCGTGCCGAATTGCCGCCCATTCCGGGATTGCAGGATTGCGATCCGCTTACCAGCGAGTCGTTCTTCGACCTGGTCGAGCGCCCCGGGCGCCTGGCGATCCTCGGCGCCGGCCCGGTCGGCTGCGAACTGGCCCAGGGGATGGCCCGGCTCGGTGTCGAGGTGCACCTTTTCGAGATGTCCGGGCGTGTGTTGCCGGGAGCGATCGCTCCGGCGAGCGACGCGGTGGCGAGCGGGCTTCGGTCCGACGGGGTGAGGTTGCACCTGGGCTCGAAAGTGACGCGCGTCAGTTCGCAGGGTGGCCGGCCGACGATTCACGCGCCCGGCGATTCGATCATGGCAGATCGCGTGCTTGTCGCGGCGGGGCGCCGCGCCAACGTCGAGGGATTGAGCCTCGCGGCCGCAGGCGTCGAGCTGCGCGACGGGCGGATCGCCGTGGACGACAAACTGCGCACGACCAACAGGAGGATCTACGCGGCGGGCGACGTCTGCTCCCGGTTGCCGTTCACGCACAACGCCGACGCCCAGGCGCGCGTCGTCGTCCGCAACGCGCTGTTTGCGCCCACCGCCAGCGTCCGGAAACTGGTGGTCCCGCAGTGCACCTACACGGACCCGGAAGTGGCCGAGGTCGGAAAAACCGAGGCGCAGCTTGCCGAACAAGGCGTCCCCTTCGATCGCTACCGGTTGAAGTTCGGGGAGCTTGACCGGAGCAGAACCGCCGGCGGGAAGGACGGCTTCGTCGAGCTGCTGACCGCCAAAGGCAGCGACACGATCCTGGGAGCTGCCATCGTCGGACATGACGCCGGAGAGCAGATCGCACCGCTGTGCCTGGCCATGGCCAACGGCCTGGGGCTTGGCGCGGTGGGCAGGGCCGTGCTGCCCTATCCCACCCGCGCCGAATATCTGCGCCGGCTGGCCGACCAGTACGCGCGCACCCGACTGACGCCCCGCGCCGAACGTCTGTTGAAGTCCTGGTTTCGATAATGACCGACTCGAAGGAGCCTCGCGGCTACATTCAGCCCGGCGCCCTGCGCGAGCTGTGGTTTCACACCGGGACGGCCTGCAATCTTGCCTGCCCGTTCTGCCTGGAAGGCTCCGGGCCGGGCGACGATCGCCTTCAGCGAATCACGCTGGCGGACGCAAAGCCGCTGCTCGACGAGGCCGCGTCGCTGGGCGTGCGCCAATACTCGTTTACCGGCGGCGAGCCCTTCATCGTCAAGGAGTTCGTCGCGATTCTGCGTTACGCCCTGAACCTGGGGCCCTGCCTCGTGCTCACCAACGGTACCGATCCGATGATCCGGCGCCTGGACGAGATCGAGTCGCTGGCCGCCCGGCCGTATCCGGTCGGTTTCCGGATCAGCATCGACTACGCCGACCCGGCGCGGCACGACGCGGCGCGGGGCAGGGGAAATTTCGAGAAGTCCTGGCGCAGCCTGGCGGAACTGCACGCACGCGGATTTGCGGTATCGCTGGCCCGGCAGTCCGACGTCGGCGAGAACGTCGCCACGGTGGACCGGGCATTTCGCGAACTGTTTGCCGAGCACGGCCTGCCCGCGGACACCCGCATCGTGTCCTTTCCGGATTTTCTGCCGCCCGGATCGAACCCCGCGGTGCGGCGGATCACGGAAAACTGCATGATCACGCATCACGACGAGGAGTCGCGCCGCTCGTTCATGTGCTACTTCTCGAAAATGGTGGTCAAGAAACAGGGACGCATGCGCGTCTACGCCTGCACGCTTGTGGACGACGACGAGTCATTCGACCTCGGCGGCAGCCTTGCGGAAAGCCTCGGCAAGCGCATCATGCTGCGCCACCACCGCTGCTACAGTTGCTTCGCCTACGGTTCGTCCTGCAGCGAACTGGCTTGATGCCTTACTTGTTATCGGGGCGGTTCGAAGTGCAACGTGCGCGGATAAGGAGAGAGCGATGATTAAGGGGCTTATATACCTTAGTAACGAAACCTAATTCCCTTTCCCTTTCAAATCAACGATTAACTTCTTCAATTCCTCGAATTTTTCCTCGAGTGCTTTGTGGGATCTCGCTATTACCATAAACATCTCGTCAACATCGACTTTTTCCTCATTACGAATATCGCGACCATATTTCCTCATTGATTTCGGCAATTCATTCAACTTCACAACAAATTTATTTATAGGCACCTTGCGCGTTTTCTGAGCCATTGTTTTCGCCACTATCCCTTAAACCAAAATGGAGCGCGATTTCCCGACGTGGTTACTGGTCCTTTCTTAAATCGAATTCTTTTCCCGTACCGAGCCTTAAAAACTTCCCGCGCTTTGAAAAGTGAAGTGTTGGCTTTAACGTGTAATTCATCGCCGCCGAGTATCGCTCCAAGAATTCCAGACCCAGGTTTCTGTATCACAGCATAAACGGTCTTGTTGTTAGTCATATTCCATTCCTCCAGTTATTAGCAAAACCGACATAGGTGTCGGGCCATTGCTAACAAATTCCAAGGAAGAATGTCCTCGCCTGTTCGTCCAAACGAGAATAGCTAGTTCCCGCCAAAACCGACTGTTTTATTCAGCGAGTAACCCGACTACGCGGGAACTCGGAATTTGTTAGCAATGGAGATTATTGGACGGGAGGAGGAGAATGTCAAATGGAGGGAGGGATTAGGTTTCGTTACTAAGGTATATAAGCCCCATGATTAAGAGCAACAGACGCAAATTCATCCAGCGGGCGGCCAGCATGGCGGCGGTTGGGACGCTGCCGCTGACCTATGTGAGGCTGGGCCGCAGCGAGCAGTCGGCGGAGTTCAGCTTCGCTTTCATTTCCGATTCGCATATCCAGCACGTTCGCGGGACCGAATTCGTGCGCAACTGGGACCGCGGGCTCATCCGGGCGGTGGCCGAAACCAATCTCCTGAACCCCAAGCCGGACTTCGTGATCTACGGCGGCGATCTGGCCCAGCTCGGGACGAAGCCGGAGCTGGACCACGGCGCGGAACTGCTTTCGGCGCTGAACTACGAGATCTATCCCATTCTGGGCGAGCACGACTACTACCTCGATCTCGGCGAATACTGGTCGGACCTGTTCAAGCGGCCGCACTACTACAGCTTCGACCACAAGGGCGTGCACTTCGTGCTGCTCAACTCCGTCGTGACGCACGATGAGTGGACCTTCGACCGCTGGCAGACGGCGGAGCAGCGGATGAACGAGATGGCGGGACTGGACAATCCGAACGGCTCGCCGTTCATGGTGGGCGACGAGCAGCGCGAGTGGCTCAGGAACGATCTCGCGCAGTTGGACCGGCGCACGCCCATCGTGGTGGTCTCGCATTCGCCGTTGCAGAAGATCTACAGGGGCTGGAACTTCTGGACCGACGATGCCGAGCAGGTGCAGGCCATACTCGCGCCGTTCGACAAGGTGACCGTGCTATACGGTCATGTGCACCAGATCCAGTACAACCAGATCGGCAACATCGCCTTCACTTCGGCCGTGGCCACCGCCTGGCCCTGGCCCTATCCCGGCAGCTATGTGCACGCGGAGCACTACCTGCCGGTGCTGACCGTGCCGATGAACCGCGCCGGCTCGTTCTTCGAGCGCGACGCCACCGGCTGGCAGTTCGTGGACGTGCATACCGGGCGCGCCGCGGTGCATTGCAGGCTTCACGACAACGCCGTGCGCACGGTCGCCTGGAATGAAGACACCGGGCAGCCCGAAGACACGGTCTTCCAGGACCCCGCGGCCCGCCTTCCGGCATAATCACGCTGAGCAACAACCGGCGGCGCGCCCGTAGCTCAGATGGATAGAGCGTCGGTCTCCGGAACCGAAGGTCAGGGGTTCGAATCCCTTCGGGCGCGCCAATTCCAGACGGTCCTTAACCTTGAAGCACAAGCTGATTCTGACAGGCGTCCTGGTTCTGGCGTCGGCCTTGGCGACGTCCGAGGCATCGGCCCAGTTGCGGATCGACCTGTCCGCACGAATTCGGGCATTGGGGTCCGCAACGCTCGAGGACGCGTCGAAAGGGATCTACAGGACGAGGGGAGGCATAGATTCGCGGAGGATCGGTGCCGCTGGATGCTCGGAAACCGGCGAATTGCCGATCGATCAGGTAACGATTCCCATTGACGCAGGCTGCGGCGTCCTGGCGTGGGAGTTCCACCTGAAACCCTACCCGGTTGAAGGCGTTATGGCGTCCGGTCAGTTGAGTTGGTATTCCGAAGCTCCGACCTGGTGGATCATCAGCGAAGGCGACGTGATTCTGCGGGAGCCCGGCGCGGGAGGGGCGACCGGCGTTTCCTTTCTCCTCGACGGTCGGCCGCTTGAGATTCGGGCCGGCCCGCGACACCTCCCTGCATTGGACCAGGCGCCGGGGTTCTGGTTGTTGGGACACCCCACCCATGTCGACAGGGGCAGTGTCCGACACTTCTTCGACCGCGAGACCATTCCGCAGCATCTCGCCGGCCTGCTGGACAGTCATTCCGCGGGCATCGGCTATCTTCTGGAGATGCTGCCGCACGCTGAACTTCCGCCCGTTTTCTGGATGGGACTTGCCCAATGGCAGTTGAGCGTCGGCGGTGCCGCCGGGACTGGGCTGGTGCTTGCAAACTATCCCTTGCGAGCGCAGGATTTCGACAGGAGGGCTAACGCCATCACGCTATATGTCGTGCTGCATGAGCACGGACATCGCCTGTTTGACATGACCGGCCCGCTCTGGATCGGCGAGAGCCTCGCCAGTTATCTGGCAATCAAGGCGATGAAGGAAACCGCTCCGGAACTCTATCCCGTGGTTGACGACGCGTTCATTGCGCCCGGACTTGCCCTGGAAGCGCCATTGCCGGTCCTCGGCGAACGGGCCGCTGCCGGCGACGGCCAGGCCTACATGCAGTTGTACACGGGAGCCGCCTTCTGGATGGCGATCGATGACGCCGTTCGGAAGCAGGGCGAGCACGGCGGCTTGCTGCGGGTGTTGCCGGAATTGATTGCGCGGGGCTTCGCTCCGGGCGGTGCGCCGCGCCCGGACGTGATTGCTGAAGTGACCCGCCTGACGCCGGAATCGCTGAACCCCATTCTCAACCGGTACCTGGGGCCGCGGTGAACCATGCTGCCCTGTGTCCCGCCCGACGCGAGGCGAGCAGTTGATGCGCGAGAGTCCACGTAGAAGGTGCCACCCTGGCCTGCGCGCGGTGATTCTCGCGGCGGGGGCTTCGCGCCGTTTTGGGTCGCCCAAACAGCTCGCGAGGTACCGCGGCGAGACCCTGGTGGCGCGAACCGCGCGTCTGGCGCGTCTGGCGGGGGCCGAAAAGGTGTGCGTGGTGCTTGGCTATCGATCCAGTCCGGTCCAACGCGCACTTGAGAGCGCGAGGACGGCGCCCGCCCGCACAAGCACAGTCCGGAATCCGCGCTGGCGCGACGGCATGGGGCGCTCTCTGGCCTGCGGAGTGCGCGCGCTTGACCGGCGTGCACGAGCGGTACTGGTATGCCTGGCCGACCAGCCGTTGCTGGAAGCCGGCGACCTGGCCGCGCTTGTAATGGCCTGGCGCGCCAGTCCGCGGTCCATGGTGGCCTCCCGCTACGCCGGTAAACTCGGCGTGCCGGCCGTCTTCGCCCGCCCGCACTTCGCCGCGCTGAAATCCCTGTCCGGCGACCAGGGGGCCCAGGTGCTTCTGGCTTCCTCGACCGACGTGCTCAGCGTCCCGATGCCCCTGGCCGCCGTGGACATCGATGCCCCTGACGACCTGTCGAATCTTGCGGTCCGAGCGCGCCTGGGAATCCGGCGCCTCGTGTAAAGTTGCCACGCCAGTGGGCAACCACGCCCTAAACCTCAATACATTCTCGGAAGGAGCAGCCTGATCATGCGAATTCTTGTCAGCGGCGCGGCCATGCTGGCGTTGTGCGCCTCCGCGGCCAGCGCCGAAATCAACGTGAGCGACGCCGAGCAGGACTACATGGAAGAGCTGTACCTGCACTTCCACAGCAACCCGGAATTGTCGCTGTACGAGTTTGAAACCGCGGCCCGCATGGCCGAGGAGTTCGCCGCCGCGGGTTACGAGGTTACGTCGGAGGTCGGCGGCACAGGCGTGGTGGGCGTGTTGCGCAACGGCGACGGTCCCACCGTCATGATCCGCGGCGACATGGACGGACTGCCGGTCAAGGAGCTGAACCGCGTGCCCTACGCCAGCACGGTCACGACCCTCGACGAGCAGGGCCGCACGGTTCCGGTCATGCATGCCTGCGGACACGACATTCACATCACCAACCTGATCGGCGTGGCCCGCAAGCTCGTCTCCATGCGCGACAACTGGAGCGGCACGGTGGTGCTGGTGGCGCAGCCGGCCGAAGAGCGGGGCCTCGGCGCCCGGGCCATGATCGAGGACGGTTTGTTCAGGCGCTTTCCGCGTCCGGATTACAACCTCGGCCTGCACGTGACCGCCAACCTGCCCGCCGGGCAGGCCGGTTACAAGCCGGAATTCGCGATGGCGAACGTCGATTCCGTGGACATCATCGTGCACGGCACCGGCGGGCACGGCGCCGCGCCGCACCTGACACACGACCCCATCGTGCTCTCCTCCTACATCGTCACCGCGCTGCAGACGCTGGTGGCGCGCAATCTCAACCCGATCGACCAGGGCGTGGTCACCGTGGGGTCCATACACGGCGGAACCAAGCACAACATCATCTCCGACCGCGTGGACCTGCAACTGACCGTGCGCTCGTACTCCGACGAGAACCGTGCGTTGCTGCTCGAGGGCATCGCCCGTATCGCCAGGGCCCAGGCCCAGGCCATGGGCCTGCCGGAAGACCGGCTGCCCGAGGTGATCGTGAAGAACGAATACACGCCCGCGCTCTACAACGATCCGGACCTGTCCAACCGCCTGGCCGGCGTGTTGCGCGCGGAACTGGGAGACGCGAACGTGGAGCTCAGCAAGCCGGTCATGGGAGGCGAGGACTTTGCCCGGTTCGGCCGCACGGAGGAGCGTATCCCCGGCTTCTATTTCTGGCTGGGCGCCGCGGATCCGGAGCAACATGCCCGCGCCGAGGCCCGAGGCCTAAAACTGCCCGCCACGCACTCGCCGTTCTTTCTGCCTTCCTACGAAAAGACCCTTGAGACCGGCGTCCGCGTAATGACCGCCGCCGCCCTGGAGCTGCTCGCCAAGACCTGAACTCGTCCCGCCCGCGCGCCGCGCGGCCCGGGGCCGGTTTCATTCATGCCGTAAGCGTGGCCGTTACGGCGTCGGCGGCGCGCAGCGCCAGCGCCGCAATGGTGAGCGTGGGATTGGCGGTGGAGCCGGTCGGGAATGCTCCGCCACCCACGAGAAAAAGATTCGGGTGGTGGTGGCAGCGTAGATCGCGATCAACCACCGAGCCCCGGGGGTCGTTGCCCATGCGTGTGGTGCCGAGGATGTGGCCCGCCCCCTGCCAGGTATCGCTGTGGTGCGCTTCGGACGCGTTCAGGCGGGCGAAAATCCGGTCATGAATCCTGCGCGCCTCGGTCAGCCCGGCGCGCGAATAGGCGCCCACCCGGTAGCGCATTTGCGGTAGCGGAACGCCGAAGGGGTCGCGCTCGCGCTGATCGAGCATAACGCGGTTGTCCGGTTCCGGAAGCTGTTCGGTCAGCGCCGCCAGCCGCACCTCGCGGGCCGCGTGATCGGCCACCGCGGCCCGCAGCGCCCTGCCCCGCAATCCGCGCCGCGCCAACCGGCCGCCAAGCGTAATGGCGCCGCCGGTGGGCCAGGTCCAGCCGTCATTGCCGATCTCGATTCTCAAAGCCGACCGCTGGCGCCGGAACGGCCCGTCGCGGGTGTTCTCGATGGCCGAAGTCGAGAGTGGCCCGCGATACGGCCATACCGGGCCCTCCGCCAGCGCCCAACTCAACTGAAGAGGATGGTCCATCAGGTTGCGGCCCACCTGGTCCGAGGCGTTGGCCACGCCGTTCGGCGTACGCTCGGAGCGCGAGTGAAGCAACAGGCGCGGAGTTTCCACGGCATTGGCCGCAAGCACGTAAACCCGCCCGCGCGCCACGCCGCGGCTACCGTCCGGTCGGCTGAAGCGGATTGCCGTCACCCGCGCGCCTTCGCCGGTCTCAACGAAAGTGGCTGTGGTCTGCTCATGCAGCGCGGCGCCGTTGGCCTCGGCCCGGCGCACGTGAACCGTCGCGTCGTACTTGGCGGCCACCGGACAGATCGGGATGCAGCTGGCGCTGCCGCAGCACGCCGGGCGGCCGTCGTGCACTTCGGAGTTGCGCGCCTGCGGCGTCGGCCGCACACGCCAGTGCGTATCGGCCAGCGCGCGCTCGCACACGCCGTCCAGCCAGCTGGCCGGAATGGGCGGCATCGGGAACGGACCGGAGCGCGGCGAGCCCAGGTCGTCCGCCGAATCTCCCGCCACGCCGAGTTCGCGTTCGGCTGCGACGTAAAACGGCTCGATTTCGTCGTAGCCGATGGGCCAGTCCACGCCGCATCCGAACCGGCTTTGCAGCCGAAAATCGCTCGGCAGGAAGCGCACGCAGGTGCCCAGCCAATGCCATGAAGTGCCCCCCACCGCCTTGAGGTAGGTGCTCTTGAACTTGTCCGGCCCCGCTTGGCGATACCAGTGATCGGGGTTCTCGCTCGCCGGAAAGTCGGCCTCCGGCGAGCGTTCGTAAGGACTCTCCGGCGTCTTTGCGACCGCGCCGAGAAAAGTCTCGAATGCGCGCGCCCGATTAACGCGGGGACCGGCTTCGAGGATGGCTGTGCGGATGCCCTGATCGGCCAGCCGGTCGGCCAGCAGCGCCCCGGCGAATCCGGAACCCACTACAACCGCATCGGCGGTGATGTCACTCACGGCGTGGCATCCGCGCGGGCGCTCGGCGGCGGGTGGCTCCAGTCGTTGAGTTCCGTGCTGCAATAGCCGGGCGCGTGCGCGAACTCCAGCGCCTGCCACACGAGCGCCTCGCGATAAGCGCGGGCTGCCGGGCCGTCCGCCGTGGGGTGGATGCCCGAATACCAGGCCGCGATTATCTGCGCGGCAAGACCGCCGAGCGCTCCGTCCGCCGTTCCCTCGGATAAATGGTCCAGACCGGCGCCTTCGCCGGTGGCCCGCAGCGCGTCGAGCAGATCGCCCGCCAGCGCCGGGTCGAGCGACGCCGCCGGGAATCCCGTCAGCCGTGACGACAGTGCCCGAAACCGCTCCAGCGCCTCGTAAGCTCCCGCCCAGCCGCCGACGCCCAGCGCCGGCAGCGCCCATACGCCGGCAATAAAGCCTCGCCTCGTCGCGCGCATCGAACTCCCGCTTTCCCGGCGCGAAGTTTACGCGCTGCCGCCGGACACATCAGCGGCGGAAGTTGTCTGCGAACAACTGTTGATGCAATATGCGGCCGACCGCCGGGCGTGAATTCCGAGGAGAAACGGAACCTATGACAAAGACCGAAGTCAAGACGATCATGGAGTTTCTTGCGGAAAACCCGCAGGTGGACGTTTCCGCCGCCTGGAAGCGATGCTGGGGGATCCAGACCCGGATCGTCGATCGCGTGCGTGAGCGGTTTCCGTCCGAACTGCATCCCAGTTGCGAGGGGCGGGAGTACTACACCTCGCCGGACGGCGCCATGGAGGGATCGTTCCAGGCGTACAGCAGCCCGGAAGTCCCCTGGCTGGTTCATTCCTGGATCGGCAACCGCCATGCGAGCATCCTGGACATCAACGCGACTGTGTTCCTGGGCGAACAGAACCGCGTGCCGCACCTGGCGGTGATTTTCGGGACGATCCCGCGGCTGTTCTTCTACGCCGAATACACGCCGCGGGTGGACCTTCGGGTCAATCCGGACTATCTGGAACGCTACTACGAGCCGGCCAACGCTGCCTACCTCGAGTTCCAGGGCAATCCGGCGTTTACCCAGTATGTCAGCCACGGCGCCTACCTGAGGGCGCTGATGTCGCCGGTGTGCATCAGCCACACGGCGGAGCTGACGGACGCCAACATCGATCTGTGCGAGAAATACCTGGAAGGCTTCCTCGACCGCTGGTTCGGCTGGCTGGACGAGGCCGAACCGGTCCCTGAAGACGAACGCGCGGCGCAGCGCGATTTCGACTTCAGGGTGCGCGAGCTGGGTTACCGGCTCGATCCGATGAACGTGCTGCCCAGAAAGGTTTTCGGCGAGGAAGAGTTCCAGCGCATGCTCGAATTGCGCATCGGCACGGAGCAGATTCGAGAGGCGCTGGCCCGCTCCTGAGCGCCGGCGTTCAAACCTAACTCGGGTAAGGGGAAGCCGCCTTGGTCGATGCGACGTCCAGGAGGCCACGCAGGCTTGCCGTGGTGATCTTCAACCTGGGCGGTCCGGACACGCCCGAAGCCATTCGCCCGTTTCTGCTCAACCTGTTCAGCGATCCGGCGATCCTGCGCATGCCCAATCCCTTGCGCTGGGTTGCCGCGCGGCTGATCACGGCCCGGCGCGCCGCCACGAGCGAGGAGATCTACCGGAAGGTGGGTGGCGGCTCTGCGCTCCTGCCGGCAACGGTGGAGCAGGCCGAGGCGCTGAAGAAGGAAATCGCCGACACCGCCGAGCAAGTGGAAGTCTTCGTCTTCATGCGCTACTGGCACCCGCTGGTCAGCGAGACCGTGAGCAGGATCAAGGACTTTGGGCCGGATCGCATCGTTCTGCTGCCGCTGTATCCGCAGTTCTCGACCACGACCACCGGCACTTCGGTAAAGGCCTTCAGGGAAGCGGCCCGCAAGCAGGGACTGGCTGCGCCGCAGGACATCGTCTGTTGCTATCCGGCGCACCACGGCTTTCTGGGCGCCACCGTCGCCAACATCCGCAAGGCCCTGGACGAGGCATCGCACCACGGCGCCCCGCGGTTGTTGCTTTCCGCGCATGCCTTGCCCCAGCGCACGATCAACGCCGGGGACCCCTACGAGTGGCAGGTGGAGACGACCTCCGCGGCCATCGTGGAGGCGCTGGGCCGCTCCGGGCTGGACTGGGCGACCTGCTATCAGAGCCGGGTCGGTCCGGTGCAGTGGATCGGTCCGTCCACCGAAGACGAAGTGCGCCGCGCCGGCGCGGCGGGCGTTCCCGTCGTGGTCGTCCCCATCGCGTTTGTTTCCGAGCATGTCGAAACGCTGGTCGAAATCGACATGGAATTCCGCGAAATCGCCGCCGGTACCGGTGTTCCGTTCTTCACGCGGTGCCCCACCGTCGCGGTCGATTGCGACTTTATCCGGGGACTGGGCGACCTGGTTCGAAGCGCCATCGGCAGGGAAGGGGTGGCTTCGGACATCGGGCCGCGGCGCTGTCCCATGCAGTTCGGTACCTGTCCGAACACGACAGGCCTGCAATAGCGTTCCAGCCTAGGGCGCGAAGACGAACCTGAAGCCGGAGGCGGTGGACTCGACCCGGCCGTAGTGCGGGTGGCCGAAGTGCGCCGGGAACAGCAGGGTCGAGCGGTCGGCGATGCGTTCCAGGGTTTGTTGGCGCGTTTCGGCCGCCTCTTCGCCCTTGTTGCAGAAGACGGTCGTGTACTGCGGCCCGTAGACCTGCATTACGGCGTGAATGAGGTCGCCCGAGAACAGCCCGTGCGATCCTTCCTTGCCGAGTTCCAGGACCGTGTGGCCGGGCGTATGGCCGGCGGCCAGCCGCAGGCGAACGCCGTCCTCGATTTCGTATCCGTCTTCGACGCCCTCGAGCAGCCCGGCCTCGACCAGCGGCTGGACGTTCGCGTCGAACACCCCGCTGTTCGGACCCATGTCGTAGTCGTCTTCCTGGACACTGGACCAGTGTTCCAGCTCCTTTTTGTGGCAGAGGTAGCGCGCGTTCGGGAATGTGGGCTGCCAGCGGCCGTCCACCAGCGACGTGTTCCATCCGCAGTGGTCGAAGTGCAGGTGGGTGCAGAACACGTAGTCGATGTCTTCCGGCGCGGCGCCGGCGCCGCGCAGCCGGGTCAGGTACGCGGTGTCGAGCTGGCTGAAGGCGGCCAGTTCCTTGCGTTCGTAGATCTTGTGGTTGCCGATGCAGGTGTCGATCAGGATCCAGTGATGGCGGGTGCGGATCAGCCAGCTATGGAAGCTGAGCACGATCCGGCCGCTCTCGGCCTGGAGCTGATGCTCGGTGAGCACATCGCGGTGTTCGTCGAGCAATTCCGCCGGCATGTCCGGAATCAGGTCGGCGTAGCCGGCATACGGGAGTATCAGTTCCTCGATACGGTGAATCTCGTAGGGACCCAGTTTGATCATGGCGCGACCTCCGGCTACCAATAGTGCGTCCAGCGCGACCGGGCCACGAACTGCTTGTACGCGTCGAGGCGGCTTTGCGGTATCGATTCCGCGTAGCCGTTCGGATCGTAACGTTCGCGGTACTGGTCCAGCACCGGCCGGTAGAGCGACATGTGCAGATCGGGAATCCGGTGCTTGCTTCGGAAATCCGCGATCGGAATGGTAGCCGTGCGCCGGGTCTCGAATGCGCCGGCCTTGGCGAGTTCAACGCCGCGCGGGCCGAAGATCGCCGAGCGCCCGGGCCCGCCGTAGGCCGTGTCTTCCAGAAAGCCCGGGTTGCGGTCGTGGGTGGACACGGAATTGTTGCAGATCAACGTGTACAGGCTGTTGTGATACGAAGTCAGGCGCATGTCCTCGTACTCGAACCCGCCGGTGGCCACGCGGCAGATGATCTCCGCGCCCTTGAACGCCATGCAGCGGAACAGTTCCGGCTCGAACTGCACTGCGGAAAGCGCGACGTTGCCGATGCCGGTGCGGGCAACGGGTATGACCGCGTCCTGCCCGTACATTTCGACGAACCGGTCCAGCACGTCGTAAACGGCCGTGGTGTATTGCTCGCCGCCGGGAAACATCCCGCGCACGTTGCGCTGCTTCCAGTGGCGCGCGGCCAGTTCTCCGTCGGGACCGATCATGACCATCAGGTGCAGGATGTGCCCCGGCCAGTCCGCATCCTTTGCGTAGGTGCCGAAAGCCACGTAGCAGCCGTACTGCTTTGCCTTCTCGGCCACCGCTTCGGTCTCCGGCCCGGGCACCTCGATGGCCAGCCGGTGATGCTGCTCGCGCGTCCACAGGCTGAAACCGGTGATCGGAAACTCGTGGAACAGCAGCAGATCACTGCGCCCGCCATAGCCTTGCGCGGCGTCCATGCACTCCAGCATGTACTGCAGATTGGCTTTCAGGTCGGGTTCGGGATTCTCGCCATTGACCGCCCGAACCCTCGTTTGCACCACGGACACGGTGATCGTGTCCTTGACCAGATCGGCTACGGGATAGGTGCCGTCCTCCCGCACCATCGGCGTTTCTTCGTTCATGCCGCTAATGTAGCATTACGCGATGAATTTTCTGCCGGCAATCGATGCGCGTTCGCGTTGACTATTTCGCGGTACTGCGCGAGCGTGCCGGCCGCGAGCATGAAACCCTGGAGACGCGCGCGTCCACGCCCCACGAGCTCTACCGCGAACTGGCCGGGCGGCGCGACCTTCCGCCGCAGACCGGCCTCAAGGTTGCGGTCAACGATGAATTCCGGACCTGGGACTGGCGGCTTGCCGACGGCGACCGCGTCGTGTTCATTCCGCCGGTGGCGGGCGGATGAGCGATTTCCGAATCAGCAGGAGCGAAATCGTGCCGGCGGATGAAATCGGCGCGTTGGAGGACGCGGCGTCCGGCGCCGTGGTGTCCTTTTGCGGCCGCGTGCGCAACCATAACGAAGGCCGTGCGGTGACCCGGCTTGAGTACGAGTGCTACGAGGAACTGGCGGTCAGCGAAGGCGAACGGGTTCTCGTCGAGGCGCGGGAGAAATTCGGCGTCGGCAAGGTTCGCTGTGTGCATCGCACCGGCGACCTGGCGATCGGCGAACCGGCGGTCTGGGTGGGCGTTGCCGCCGGGCACCGCGAAGAAGCTTTTGCCGCCGCCCGCTTCGTCATCGACGAGGTAAAGAAGCGCGTGCCGATCTGGAAGCGCGAGCATTACCCGGAAGGCCCGGCCGAGTGGATCAACGCCGCGCCGTCGGAGGGCGCATGAAAGGGCGGCGGTCCTGGCTGTTCGTGCCGGGCGACAGCGAGCGCAAGCTCGCCAAGGGCCCCTCGACCGGCGCCGACATCCTGATCCTGGACGTGGAGGACTCGGTGAGTCCGGCCCGCAAGCCGGTAGCAAGGAAGATGATCGCCGAGTACCTCGACTCGGCCGCGCGCGACGGCGCTCCCCTGTGGGTGCGCATCAACGGCCTGCATACGCCGTACTGGCGGGAGGACGTCGAAATGGCAATGGCCGGCGGCGCCGACGGCATTGTGCTGCCCAAGCCGCGCTCGCCGGCCGACGTGTTTGCCGTGGCGGAACTGATGAACGGGCTGGAGGACCCCCGGCGGGGCGAGCCGGCGAAGATCCTGGCGCTGGCCGGCGAGACGGCCCGCGGCCTGATGTCGCTGCATGAATACCGGCCGGGGCTTCCCAGGCTGACTGCGCTGAGCTGGGGCTCGGAGGACCTGGGGACCGACGTGGGCGCGCTGCGCCGCCGCCGCGAAGACGGCAGCCTGCTGCCGCTTTACGAAATCTCCCGAGCCCTGACCCTGGCGGCGGCCACCGTGGCCGAGGTGGACGCGATCGAAGCGGTCTATGCCGACTTCCGCAACCTGGACGGCTTCCGGCGGTTCACCGAGGAGGCGCTGGAAATGGGCTACGTGGGCGGGGCGGCGATTCACCCGGCGCAGGTGGAGATCCTCAACGAGGTGTTCACGCCCAGCGACGAGCAACTGGCCGAGGCGCGCGAGATCGTCGAGGCCTTCGAGCGTTCCGGGGAGACCGGCGTCATGTCGATTCGCGGGAAGATGGTGGACCAGCCGCACCTGGCCCAGGCCCGCAAGCTCCTGCGCCGCTACGAATAGCGGGCGCCGGGGATCAGCGTTCGGAGAGTTCGCGCGCTACGAGTTCGTCGACGACTTCCAGCAGTTGGGGCATGTCGCTGTTGGGCGTTACGCGCACGACGTACTTGCCGTTCACGACGAACGCCGGCACCGCCAGAATGCGGTATCGCCGCATCAGGTCCTTGATCCTGCGCAGGCTGGATTCGACCGAGAATGACCGGAAGGCGTTGCGGTAGTCGTCCGCCGAGACGCCGTAGCGCTGCGCAAAGCGCTCCTGGTCGCCGAGCCGCAGCAGCAGGCGGTTTTCCGTGTGGATCGCGCGAAACACGTCCCTGTGCGCGGCGTCAAGCTCGCCTACCGCCTGCAGCGCCAGGAACAGCCGTGCGTGCGTTTCCATCGTCGGGTCCCACAGCGCCGGGATGTTGATGAAGTTGACTTCCTGCGGCTGGTCCTTCTTCCATTCCTCGACGTATGCGTCCATTCGGTAGCAGTAGACGCAGCCGTACCAGAAGAACTCGGCCACCTCGATCTTGTCCGGCGGGCTCGAAGTTCCCTGTACCGGTACGAGGCGGTCGTAATGCACACCCTCCTGGTACTTCCAGTTGGGTGCATCCTGGGCCTGCGAAACGGGCGCGGCGACCAGGAAGAGGGCCGCGAGCAGCAGAGTTCGATATCCGGGTTTCATCTTTTGCGGAATTTTTTGCATAGTGTACCCACCTGTGCCGCGCACAGCCATCGCCGGCGCGATTATCCATGTTGCAAGCCACATTCCTGAAATCAGCGGCGTCCTGGAAGCAGTACCCCGAGGACGCGGGCGCCGAGGTGGCGTTCGCCGGTCGCTCGAATTCCGGCAAGTCCAGCTCGATCAACGCGATCCTCAACCGGCGGGGGCTGGCCCGTTCCAGCAAGACCCCGGGACGCACCCAGATGCTGCAGTTTTTCGCCGTGGGCGAGCAGCGGCGGATCGTGGACCTGCCCGGCTACGGCTACGCCGCCGCGCCGATGCGGGTTCGCAGACAGTGGGAAGGGATGATGAGCGACTACTTCCGGCGTCGCGGATCGCTGCGCGGCGTCTTCGTGGTCGTGGACGCGCGCCGCGGGGTGGGCGAGCTTGACCTGCGCATGCTCGATGTCTGCGCGGCGGCCAAAGCGCCCGTGCATCTTCTGATGAACAAGTGTGACCGCCTCAGGCGAGGCGCCCTGACGGAGACCCTGCGGGAAGCGGAGCGTCTTCTCACCGGGAACGGCACGGTCCAGGAGTTTTCCGCGTTGCGGTCCGTGGGCGTGGAAGAAGCCCGCGGCGTGCTCGAGTCCTGGCTGGACGCGTGAGGGCCGGCGGCGACGACAAGCATGTTCGGCACGCGCTGAGCGCGGCGATCCGGGGCCGCGTTTCCAAGGGAGCGAATTTGCGCCCGGTGCCGGAAGATTTGCGGATTGACGGCAAGGTCTGCCTGGTCACGGGGGCCAACACCGGGCTGGGGAAGGCCGTGGCCGTCGACCTGGCGAGGCGAGGCGCCCGCGTGCTGATGGCCTGCCGCAGCGGCCATCCGAACGCCGGCGAGGAGGTCAGGCGACTGTCCGGTTCGAGTCAGGTGGAAATGCTCCACGTGGACCTCGCCGATCTGGATTCCGTCCAGCGATTGTGCGACGACCTGAAGGGCCGCGCGCGCCGGATCGATATCGCCGTTCTGAACGCGGGTCTGATACCGCGCCGGGCGCGGCGGACGCCGCAGGGTTACGAGGCGATGTTCGCCGTGCATTTTCTGGCCAACCGGATGTTGGTCGGCCGGCTGCTGGGCGACGCCCTGATCCGACCGTGCGCTGAAGGGCAAGAAACTCCCCGGATCGTCCTGGTCGGCTCCGAGGCCCACCGTTCCGCCGGACCGATCGACTTCAACCGGTTCGGCGCGTTCATCGACTACGGATTGCGGGATAGCCTCAGGCACTACGGGCTGAGCAAGCTGCATCTCTGCACCTACGCGCAGGAACTGAGCCGCCGGCTCAACCCGGCCGGCGAAACTCGAGTCGCGGTCCACTCGCTGTGCCCCGGCCCGGTCGCCACCGGCATTGCACGGGACGCGCCGGTCTTGCTGAGACCGGTAATTTCCCCGCTCATGCGCCTGTTCTGCCTGAGCCCGCGAAGGGCCGCCAGACCCGTGATCTACCTCTGCTGCGCGGGGGAGACGGGCCGGCGCAGCGGCGCATACCTGCACGTTATGCGCGAGACGCGTCCGTCGCCGCTGGCGATGGACGAAGATGCCGGAGCGCGGCTCTGGCAGGCGAGCGAAGCGCTGCTTGAGCGGCACGCCCCCGGGAGTTAGTGCGCGGCGTCCCAGTTCGGGCCCTGGCCGAGGTCCACCTTGAGCGGAACTTCCAGTGACGCCGCTCCGGCCATCATCCCCGTGACTTCGCGGGCCAGTTCGCCGGCGAAGTCCCGTTCGCACTCGAAAACCAGCTCGTCGTGCACCTGCATGATCAGCCGTGCCTTGTCGCGCCGCGGCTGAAGCCACTCGTCGATGCGGATCATTGCGCGCTTGATGATGTCGGCCGCGGTCCCCTGCATCGGCGCGTTGATTGCGCTTCGCTCGGCGTAGCTGCGCCGGCGAAAGTCCCGGGCCCGGATATCCGGCAGATACAGGCGCCGCCCGAACAGCGTCTCGACCCAACCCTGCTCGTGGGCCTGCTTGCGCGTCCTCTCCATGTACTGCTGCACGCCGGGGTAGCGGGCGAAGTAGTGGTTGACGTATTCCTGCGCTTCTCCGCGGGTCACGCCGAGCTGCCGGGCGAGGCCGAACGGCGACATGCCGTAGATGAGTCCGAAATTGATCGCCTTGGCGGCCCGGCGCTGATCGGCGCTGACCGAATCGAGCGGCGTACGGAACACCTCGGCGGCGGTGGCCCGGTGCACGTCCATGTCCTCCGAGAAGGCCCTGCGCAGACCCTCGTCCGCGGAGAGCTGGGCCATGATGCGCAATTCGATCTGCGAATAGTCGGCGGAAATCAGCACCCGCCCCTCGGGCGCCACGAAAGCCTGACGGATGCGCCGCCCCTCCCCGGTGCGGGCCGGGATGTTCTGCAGGTTCGGGTGGATGGACGACAATCGTCCGGTGGCGGCGACGGCCTGCTGGTACGAGGTATGCACCCGCCCGGTGTGCGGATCGATGCAGCCCGGCAGGGCGTCGGTATAGCCGGTTTTCAGCTTGGCCAGGTTGCGGAACTTCAGAATGGTTTCGGGCAGGGGATGCACGGCGGCCAGTTCGTGCAGCACCGACTCCGAGGTGGACGGCTGACCGGTCGATGTGCGGCGCACCGGCTCCAGTCCCAGCCGGTTGAACAGAACGTCGCCGAGTTGCTTCGGCGAGCCCAGGTTGAACTCCCTGCCCGCCTGCTCGAACGCCTGGTCCTGCAACTCCTGCAACTGTCCGGCCAGTTCCCCGGAGTGTTCCGCAAGCACTTTCGCATCGACCAGCACGCCGGCCCGTTCCATTCGGGCCAGCACCGGCGACAGCGGCATTTCCATGCTCCCCAGCACCTGCTTGAGGACCGATGTCTCCTCAAGCTTTCCGGTCAGGAGCCGGTGGAGCCTGAGCGCGTAGTCCGCTTTCTGGGCGGCGAACGGCGTGACCTGTTCCAGCGGCGCCTGCGCCGGCGACAGCTTGCCGCGGCCTTTTCCGAACACGTCTTCGGCGGAAATACAGTCCACGTCCAGGTAGCGTTTCGCGGCCTTGTCGAGATCGTGGGCGATCGCGGTCGAGTTCAGCACGTAGGATTCCAGCATCGTGTCGCCGGCGCCGCCCGCCAGTTCGATGCCGTGGTTCGCCAGCGCATGGCTGACGAACTTGAGGTTGTGCCCGACCTTTTGCGCCCCGGCGTCCTCCAGCCAGCCCTTGAGTCCGCCGAGCAGTTCGCGGCCGTCGGAGCGTTCGACGGCGCCTTCCGTGAGGTCACGCGGCGCCAGGGGAACGTAGGCTCCCTGGCCGTCGCCGGTGGAAACGGCCAGGCCGGCCAGTCGCAGTTCCATGGGATTCTCGCCGGAGGCTTCCACGCTCAGACCCGCGGCGGGAGCGTCGCGCAGCAGAGCGAGGCATTCCTGAAGCTGTTCGGAATTGAGGATCGTCGCGTACTCCGCCTGCTTCGGGGCGGCGGGGGCCGACTGACGGAGGCTGCGGAGGAAGGTGTTGAGTTCGAAGGTCGCGCACAGCGTTTCGAGCTCTTCGATGTCCGGCGCCTTGAGCGTAAGGTCGCTCGGCGTCACGTCCAGCGGGACGTCCCTGCGGATGGTGGCCAGCTGCAGCGACAGGTCCACGTCGGCGAAGCTGGCCCGCAGGGTTTCTCCGGCCTTGCCGCGAATTTCGCCGGCGTTCTCCTTGACGCCTGCAAGGCTGCCGTAGGATTGCAGCCACTTCGCGGCGGTCTTCGGTCCGACCCCGCGCACGCCGGGGATGTTGTCGGAACTGTCGCCCGCCAGGGCGAGGTAGTCGCGGATCCGCTCCGGCGGGACGCCGAACTTCTCCTCCACCGCCGCGCTGTCCATGATGCGGTTGTCGGTCCAGTTGACCAGCCGCACGTGCGGCCCGACAAGCTGGGCGAAGTCCTTGTCGGTGGTGGAGATCAGCGTGTCCAGTCCTTCTTCCCCGGCTTGCGCCGCCAGGGTTCCGATCACGTCGTCGGCTTCCACTCCGCCCACCCGCAGCAGCGGCACGCCCATCGCCTCGACGACGTTCACCACCGGCTCGATCTGCTCGCGCAGGTCTTCGGGCATCACGTCGCGGTTGGCCTTGTACTCGGGGTAAATCTCGTCGCGGAACGTGGGTCCGGGCGCATCCATCACGAACGCCAGCAGGTCCGGAGGTTCTTCGCGAAGCAGCCGCTGGATCATGCTCACGACGCCGTGCAGCGCGCCAGTGGGCCGGCCGTCGGCCGTCGTGAATGCCGGGAGCGCGTAGTAGGCGCGAAACAGGTAGGCCGTTCCGTCAACCAGCAGGAGTCTGTTCATTTCCTTGTCTTGGTTCGCCGGCTATTCTGCGTGACCCTTCCGGGAGACGCAGAATAGCCGGCGAACCCTGGAAGTTGTTGTCCTGTGGGACTGGCTCTTCGGTGGGCGCCGGCGGAGTTTCCTCGGGGATATACAGCGCCCCGCTGAAACCGCAGCCGGAAAGAGCCAGCACGAGCAGGATCGTGGCGCATGCCGCGCAGCGATACGGCGCGGTTGCGCGGGAGGGGAATCGGGTCCGGTTTGCCGGGGCGGAGCGGAGATGCGCCAACACGCCGGCAAGTGTACCCTTACGGCACTGTCTTGCCTGGGACGGGGCCCGCTTCGTGAGCGACAAACTGGAGATCATCGCCTATCCGCTTATAGAGCGGCCGATGAAGCTGCGCCGCGCCGCGCGCGCCAGGGAGTGGATGGACCGGACGGTCGATCACTTCGCCAACCGCTGCCTGCCGCTGCTGATCGCCAACCAGACCGGCTGGGACGTGCTCTGTCCGGTCGAATTCCGGGCGCGCTGGAACGGCAAGCCGGCCAAGGAGGGCGTGGAGATTCGCTTTCCGGGCGAGAAATCGGAACTGGTCAGCGCTCATTTCGGAAGCGGCGTGCTCACCTTCACCCTCGGTTACCTGTTTCGCACCAGCAAGGGCCACAACCTCTGGTGCAAGGGCCTGGCCAACACGGCCAAGGACGCCATCGCGCCGCTGGAAGGCATTATCGAGACCGACTGGGCGCCCTATACCTTTACGATGAACTGGCGCTTTACCCGCAAGCGGACCTGGGTGACCTTCGAGAAGGACGAGCCGGTGTGCCGGCTGGTTCCGATTCCCCGGCACTACGCGGAAGACTTCGACGCGGTGATCCGGCCGCTGTCCGACGACAAGGAGCTGGCCAGGGAGCACATCCAGTGGAGCCGCTCGCGGGGCGATTTCAACAAGGAGCTGGAGGTGGACCGGTTCCGCCGCCCGGCGGAGAAGTGGCAGGGCCACTACATGCGCGGCACGCACCTGGACGGCCGCCGCTTCAGCGATCACCGGATCAAGGTGCTGATGTCCGACTTCCGCCCCCCCGGCGATGACGACTGACGAAGTAGCGAATCAGGGGAAAGATATGAAACGCAGAGAACTTCTTGCCGGACTGGGCGCCGGCGCCGTGGCGCTGGCCGGTTGCGGCCGGGAACAGCCGGCAGCCGGAGACGCATCGCCCGCCTCGCCGGGCGAGACATTCAACTGGAAGATGGTGACCACCTGGCCGCCCAACTTTCCGGGCACCGGCACCTCCGCCACGCTGCTGGCGGAGACCATTACCCGGGCTTCCGGCGGCAGGATCAGCGTGCAGGTGTATGCGGCCGGCGAACTGGTTCCGCCGTTCGAGGTGTTCAATGCCGTGTCCGCGGGCGCCGCGGAAATCGGGCATGGCGTTTCGTATTACTGGAAGGCGCAGGTGGAGGCGGCCCAGTTCTTCGGCGCGATACCGTTCGGCATGACGCCGACGGAATCGTCCGCCTGGCTGCACTTCGGCGGCGGCATCGAGTTGTGGCGGGAGCTTTACGAACCGTTCGGCGTCATGGTGTTCACGGGCGGCAACACCGGCACCCAGATGGGCGGCTGGTTCAACCGCGAAATCAACTCGCCCGAAGACCTCAGAGGCCTGAAGATGCGGATTCCGGGCCTGGGCGGCGAAGTGCTGCAACGCGCCGGCGGCACGCCGGTGATGCTGCCGGGCGGCGAAATCTATACCGCCATGCAGACCGGCAGCGTGGACGCCACCGAATGGGTGGGGCCGTTCAACGACGTCGGTTTCGGCCTGCATGAAGTGGCGCAGTACTACTACTATCCGGGCTGGCAGGAACCGGGTGCGATCCTGGAGGTCTCGATCAACCAGGAAGCCTGGGACGCGCTTCCGGACGACCTTCAGGACGTCGTGAAGTCGGCATGCGGCTACGTGGAAAGCCTGATGGGCCCCGAGTACAGCGCCCGCAACGCCCAGTTTCTCCAGCAGCTTCGCGATGAAGGCAAGATCGAGATCCGCCGCTTTCCCGATTCGGTGATCGAGGAATTGCGCCTCCGCTCGCAGGAAGTCATCGACGAACTCGTCGCCCGCGACGAAAAGGCTGCTCGCATCTACGCCTCCTACACAGCCTTCCAGCAGCGGGTGAACGAGTGGCTGGACATCGGGGAACGCGCCGCAGTGGCCGCCCGCGGCTGACCGACGGCGGGCAGCGGCGACCCGGCGGCCGATGGACCCCATACGCACGGGGATCATCGGCTGCGGCCGCATTTCTTCTTCCCATGCCGCCGCCGTGCGGCGGCTCGGCGGCAGCTTTCACCTCACGGCCCTGGCGGACCCCGATGAGGCACGGCGCCGGGACCTTGCGCGCCGCCACGACGTCGCAGATACGTTTGCAACCGCGCGGGACTTGTGCTCGCGCGCCGACGTTGACGCCGTGATCATCTGCTCGCCCAACGAGTTTCACGCGGACCAGGCGGTAATGGCGCTGACCGCCGGCAAGCATGTCCTCGTGGAGAAACCCATGGCGGACAACGCGGGCGATGCGCAGGCCATGGCGGACGCCGCCCGCCGCGCCGGCAGGGTGCTCGCGCTTGGCCACACGTTCCGGCATTGCCCGGCCATCCGCTACGTGCAGGATCATCTGCAGGCCTTCGGCCCGTTGCGGGCCGTGGAAGTTTCCATGTGCGTGAAGTGGGACGGTCCGCAAACCCACTGGTGGGCCGGCCGGACGATGGAAGAGGGTCTGATATTGTCCCTGTTTGCCCCTCATGCGCTCGATTTCGTGCAAATGGTCATGCAGGACGCTTTTCTTCGCGTCCACGTGGAGGCCGCCCGGCACCAGACGGGCTGGCGGGGCGAGGACGAGGCGATGATCCTGCTGTCCTATCCAGGCAGGCGGATGGCGTCGGTCCATGTGTCGTATAACCAGGATTACGTTGTGGACCGCAAGTCCCTGCATTTCGAGGATGCGTTTGTCCTGGTCGAGGACAACGAGAAAGTTTGGGTCAACGGTGAGCCCGTGGTTTCGCCGGCGCAGCCTGAAGGTCCGGTCCGCAGGATGGGCGCTCGCGATCTGACGCCCTATTTCGTGAATCAGCTTACGGAATTCGCCAATGCCATCCATGGACGGCCGCATCGTTGCATTCTGGCCGACGAGGGAGTGAAATTCACCGCCATGCTCGACCAGGTTCTTCGCGTCGCCGCCGCCACGTCGCGCGCCGCCGTTGACTGGGCCTGACAGGCGCAAAGCAGCCATGTCCGAACTGGAACGGAAAGACCTTGAACTTGTAGCCGGCAATGGCCTGTTGCACCGGCGCCTCTTTCTCAAGGGGGGCGCCGCGGTGCTGGGCGCCGGTTCGCTGGGGCTGATGACCGCGTCGCCGGCGAAGGACCTGCCGCCCTGGATGCGGGCGCCGGGCCGGCCGCTGAGTGGGTACGGCAGCCGCTCGCCCTACGAAGATCACGTCCGGCGCCGGGTCCTGGCCGCCACCGGCGCCGACGGGGCCGGCGGTTCCTGGACGCCGCTGGAGTCGCTGGAGGGAATGATCACGCCGAATCCGCTGCACTTCGAGCGCCACCACAGCGGCATTCCGGACATCGATCCCGACCGGCACCGGCTGCTTATTCACGGTATGGTCGATCGCGCCCTGTTCTTCGACATGGACGCGCTGTCGCGCTACCCGATGGTGTCGCGCATACAGTTCATCGAGTGCTCGGGCAACAGCTACCTGGCGGGGCTTCCGCGCCGGCCCATCAACGATACCTGCGGCTTCCTGCACGGCCTGGTGTCATGCAGCGAGTGGACCGGCGTGCCATTGTCCATCCTGCTTGATGAAGCCGGCGTGGACCCGGACGCCGGCTGGATCATGGCGGAAGGCGCCGACGCCGCGGCGATGAACCGCAGCGTTCCGCTGGCCAAGGCCATGGACGATGCGCTGCTCGCGATATACCAGAACGGGGAGCGCCTGCGCCCGGAGCAGGGATACCCCTTGCGGCTGTTTCTGCCGGGCTACGAGGGCAACATGAGCATCAAGTGGCTGCGCCGGATCAAGGTGACCGCCGCGCCATCGATGACCCGCGAAGAGACCTCCAAGTACACCGACCTCCTGCCCGACGGGCGGTCGCTGATCTTCACCTATCCCATGGACGTCAAGTCGGTGATCACTTCGCCGTCGCCCGGACTAGAGCTGAAGGGCGCCGGGTTGTATCAGATCTCCGGCATGGCCTGGTCGGGCCGCGGCCGGATCGCCCGGGTAGAGGTCTCCGCCGACGGCGGCGCCACCTGGGGCGAGGCGGCCTTGTGCGAACCCGTGCTGGACAAGGCCGTGACGCGATTCCGCATGGCGTGGCGCTGGAACGGGGCGGAAACCGTGATCCTGAGCCGCGCCGTGGACGAAACCGGCGCCGTGCAGCCCACGCGCGAAGCGATCATCGCGGCCAAGGGCAGGAAGTTCGCCTATCACTACAACGGTATTCAGGCGTGGGGGATCGACGGCGAAGGGCAAGTAAGCAATGTTTATGCGTAGCCTGACGGCGGTTGCCGTCGCCGCCCTGGCTGCGATCGTCCTGGCCCAGGAGGGGCCGGAGTTGGGCGTAGAGGCCACCCTAGAGGAAGTCGCCGAATGGGAAATCAGCGTCGAGCCGGACGGCGAGGGGCTCCCGCCCGGTTCGGGCACGGCGCTTGAGGGAGAACCCGTCTATACGCTGTACTGCTTCTCCTGCCACGGCGTCGAGGGACAGGGCCAGTTGAACGATGTGCTGGTGGGCGGACACGGCACGCTCGACGGCCCGGCGCCGTTGAAAACCGTGGGCAGCTTCTGGCCGTACGCGCCCATCGTGTTCGACTACATCCGCCGCACCATGCCGTACCAGCAGCCGCAGTCGCTCAGCGACGACCAGGTCTATGCGTTGACGGCGTACCTGCTGTTCCTGAACGGAATCATCGGGGAGGACGAAGCGATGAATGCCCGGACGCTGCCCAAGGTGCGTATGCCCAACCGCGACAACTTCATCCTCGCCTGGCCGCCGCCGAAAGACGACTGACCCGGGGGAGAGGGCGTCCCGCCCTCCGCTAAGACTACTTGCGGTAGTCGAGCGGGGGATCGCGGTCGCCGAGCAGGGGTTTGTATTCGAAGTCCGGGCCGCGCCGCTGTTCGAATTCCGCTTTCGCCCGGGCGATGAGTTCTGCATCCGTGTAGAGGTCGCGGGCGGTTTCGGCCAGCACCCTGGCGGCCAGCATCATGCCCTTGTGGCCGATGCTCATGCCCCCGGCGGCGACCGCCTGCCAGCTGTGCGCCGGCGTGCCGGGAACCCAGGTGGCGGTGCCGAATCCCGCGGTGGGAACGATCCAGCTCACGTCGCCGACATCGGTGGACCCCATCTTTTGCTGGAACTCGAACGGCTCAATTTCGTTTCTGGCCTCCAGCGGACGCAATTCACCGAACATCGACTTCCTGATCGTGGTCGCGAATTCCATTTCCGCTTCGTCGTACTCGACGCCGCCCAGCCTTTTGAGGTGGCCGTGCATCACCCCGGCCAGGACGTCGTTGCGCAGCAGCGGGAAGTTGCCGTGCATCACCTCGTAGTCCACCCGTGTGCCGGTCCCGAGGGCGGCGCCCTCGGCCGCGGCCACGACCCGATTGAACAGCTGGGCCACCATCCCCGGTTCCGGATGGCGAACGTAGTAATAGACCTCGGCTGTCTCGGGAACGATATTGGGCGCCCGGCCTCCGTCCGTGATCACGTAGTGCAGCCGGGCCGTGGACGGCATGTGTTCGCGCATGAGGTTGGTCATGTAATTCATCGCCTCCACGCCGTCGAGTGCCGAACGGCCGCGCTCGGGTGAGGCTGCGGCATGGGCCGCGATTCCGTGAAAGCGAAATCGGCCGGACTTGTTGCCGTTGCTGCTCTCGGGGCTGGCGATGTTGCGGTCGGACGGATGCCAGTGCAGCACGATGTCCACGTCGTCGAAAAGGCCGGCCCGCGCGAGATACACCTTGCCGGATCCGCCTTCCTCGGCCGGCGTGCCGTAGACGCGCACCGTTCCGGACGTTCCCGTGCTGTCCAGCCATTCCGCTATCGCCGCGGCCGCCGTCGCCGACGCGGTACCGAACAGGTGGTGTCCACAGGCGTGTCCCGGCGCATCGGGCGTCAGCGGCCGCCGTCGCGGTACCGGTGCCTGCGACAATCCGGGCAATGCATCGAATTCCGCCAGGATGCCGATGACCGGCCCGCCTGCCCCCCGACTGGCGACGAAGGCGGTGGGGATTCCGGCCACACCGCGCTCGATGCTGAAGCCGGCGCCCTCGAGATAGCCCGCGAGCCGTTCGGTGCTGCGGGTCTCGAGATAGCCAAGCTCGGCATAGTCGAAGAGATCCGATGCCAACGCAACGGCCTCGTCGCGGCGCGCATCGACCAAAGGCGCCAGTCCGCTTTCCGCCGCGAAAACGACCGGGCCCGCCAGCATCAGTGCGGCTGTCGCAATGGCGGCCGCCGCCGGCCCGGGCCGTTGCAAGCGGCAAAAAATCGCGCCGGAAAGCCGCGCAAAACCTCGCTTTCTGAAGAGATTCATTTCGCTCTCGCCATCTGGGAAATCCCGGCTATTTTATGGAGAACCCAGCGCCCGTGGCACATTCGGCGCGCGGGTAAAATCGCCGCTGCCGCGCGCATTGGACGCCGCACGGCAAATCACGGGGGTTGGAATGAAACTGGGTTCGCGGAGCCGGGCGTGCACGCAACGGCCGTGGCTGCTTCTGCTTCTCTGCACGGTCCTGGCCGGGCACGCATACGGCGCCGTTTCCGCGAGCCTGAGCGGCGTCGTACGCGACCCGGACGGCGCCGCGGTGGCGAACGCGCGGGTTTCGATCGTGCATCGGCCCTCGGGCACCGGGGCGCAGGCGCTGACGCTGCAGAACGGTGCGTTCTTCCGTAGCGGCCTGCGGGTGGGCGGACCGTTCGACGTGCGCGTGCGGGCCGCGGGTTTTCGTGATGCGCTGGTCACCGGCGTCACTCTGCGGCCCGGCACGCAGAGCCCACTGACCATTGACCTCGAACGCGACGCGGTGGAAGAAATCGTGGTCACGGCGCCGGTTCGCGCGGCACACGAGCTGAACAACGGCGTGGGTTCCGCCTACACGTCTGTCGACATCGCCAGGCAGCCCGCGATCCACCGGGACGCGATCCGTACGCTGCTGACGGATCCGCTGGCGCAGTCCGACGGCGTCGGGCACCTGGCGGTCGCGGGCGCCAATCCGCGGTTCAACGGCCTGGCCATCGACGGCGTCCTGCAGCAGGACGATTTCGGTCTCGGCACCAACACCTACGCTACCGAACGCTCGCCGATCAACCTCGACGCCGTGGAATCGGTCTCCCTGGTGGCTTCGGACTACTCCGTGACCGCGGGCGGGTTCACCGGCGGTCTCGTGCAGATCACGACTCGTTCGGGCGGCAACGAGTGGGAGGGTGCGGTCTTTCACTACCTCCACCACGACGGTCTGGTGGGCCGGAGCTACGATGGAGGCCAGTTCGCTCCGGCCCCGTTCACGGAGACCGAAACCGGCTTGTCGCTGGGCGGCCCGCTCGTCAGGGACCGGCTGTTCGTGTTCCTCTCCCACGACGAGTTCGAGTCGGCCTCGCCGGTGGACTTCACCGCGTTCGATGCCGCCCGCGGCATTCGTCCCGGCCTGTTCGAAGCGCTGGGCAGGGTCGTGCAGGATATCTACGGCTACGATCCGCTGGGGCGGTCCGCCGCGGATACGCCGACCCGTTCAAGACGGTCCCTGGCGAAGGTGGACTGGAACCTGGCGGAGGCGCACCGGCTGTCCCTGAGCTGGCAGCGCAGCGAGGAAAGCGATACCCGCTGGCAGGCGGACCGGTTCGAGTCGGCCTGGTACGACGTGCCCACCGAGCTGGATGCCGTGTCGCTGCAGTTCTATTCCGACTGGACGGACCGCCTTTCAAGCGGTTTGCGCCTCAGCCGCAAGACGTTCGCCCGCGGCCAGCTCTGCCGGGCGGGGGCAGGCGTTGGCGCGCTGGAGTTCGACCTCGCGCCCGCTGAGACCGCGGGCACCGAGCTTGAAGGGCTTTTGACGGAGCCGGTGACGCTCACGGCCGGCTGCGACCGTTTCCGTCACGCCAACGAGTACGAGGACGAGCGCGTGCAGTTCTACGCCGACATCGACTACCTGTTCGGCGATCACCTGCTCAAGGCGGGCGTGGAGGTGGAGCGCTTCGACCTCTACAACCTGTTCGTGCCGGGCTCGCGGGGACGGTTCGTGTTCGACGGCCTGGAGGCGTTGCTCGGCGGGGTCGCGCGGGTGGATTACATCAACGCGGTCTCCAACGATCCGCGCGACGCGGCCGCGGACTGGGGTTACCGCAGACGCGCGTTCTTCATTCAGGATGCCTGGACGGTCTCGCCCGAGTTGGAGCTGACTGCGGGAGTGCGCTACGAACGCATCGCGCAGGAGGACGCCCCGGCTTACAACGATGCCGTCTTCGCGGCCTATGGCGTGCGCACCGACGCGAATCTGGATGGCGCCGATGCGTGGATGCCCCGGCTGGGGCTGCGCTATACGGGTCTTGAGCGCACGGTGATATCCGGCGGTGTGGGGCTGTTCACGGGCGGCGAGCCGCAGGTGTGGATCTCCAACGCCTTCCAGCCGCCGGTCGTGTTCACACGACTCGCCGGGGCAAGCGGCGTCACGCCGTTCTCGGTGCCGGAGGCGCTGCTGCGGCAGGTGGCCGGCGGCGCCGCCCTGCCGGTGGACGCGATCGCGGAGAATTTCGACATGCCCGCGGACTGGAAGGCGTCGGTGCGGGTGCAGCGTGAATTCGACGTCCCGGGCCTGGGGCGGGACTTCCTCGGCACGGTTCAGTACCTGCACACGAGCTCGCACCGAAGCTTCATCTGGCGAAACCTCGCACACACGGACCTTGCGGGCGCGCAGCCTACGGGCGAGGCGCCGGACGGAAGAAGGATTTACGCGGACCTCGACGCGCTCGGTTACCTCAATCTGACCGCGCTGGGCAATCACGGCGGCGGTCGCGCGCATGTCTGGTCGTTTGCCGTTTCGAAAAGCTACGACTTCGGCGTGGATTTCTCGGCAAGCTACGCCCGCCAGGACGTGCAAGCGGTTGCGGAGGGCACCTCGGCCAGGGGCATCTCCAACTGGCGCGCGCTCACGGTAGTGGACCGCAACGATCCCGAGGCCCGCCGCTCGCCCCATGAGACCACGCATTCGTGGAAGTTGCGCCTCGGCTACGAACGCGCGGTCGGACCGTTGAACGCGCGGCTGGACGTATTCGGGCGGGTCTTCTCCGGGCGTCTCTTCACCTACACCTTCGATGTCGACCGCGGCAACGCGCTGTTCGGACGGGCCGGGGCCGGGGAAAGCCCCTTCGACGCGGACCCGCTGTACATCCCCGCGGCGGACGATCCGTCAGTCGTGTACGCCTCCAGGTTCGATCGCAGCGGCTTTGACAACTACGTGGAAGGGGTAGCGAGCGGCGTCCACGCACCGTATTCGGAAGCCGGCGGCTGGAACCGGATCTGGGACCTGCGCATTCAGGTCGAATTGCCGGGGGCGGTGGGACTGGACCGCTTCGTGGGCGAGAATCGGATACGGCTGGTCCTGGACGTTGAGAACTTTCCCAACCTGCTGAACTCGAAATGGGGACGCTTCGACTTCGGCCCGAGCAACGGTCAGGCCGCGGTCGTGCGCGCCGATCTTGTGCGTGCCGCCGACGTGGCGTCCCTGGGCGTGGATGCCGCGCCCGCCCTGACCGGCGACGCGCCGCGAACGGCCTGCCGGAGCCGCGCCGACTGCGTCTACCGTTTCAACGACTTCGATGCCGAACCCAGGGCCCTCGCGAGCCGCTCCCGGTCCGTGTACCGGATACGCCTGGGGATACGGTTCGAGTTTTGACCGCCGTGACGCCTACCCGCCGTAGAGCGCCCCGGGCAGCCAGGTCGCGATCTCCGGCCACAGTGCCAGCAGCGCCAGCGCAGCGAGCTGGATCGCGATGAAGGGCGCGACGCCCCGGTAGATCGCGGTGGTGGGCACTTCCGGCGGCGCCACGCCACGCAGGTAGAACAGCGCAAAGCCGAACGGCGGGGTCAGGAAAGACGTCTGCAGGTTGATCGCGATCATCACGCCCAGCCATACCGGGTCCAGGCCCATGGACAGGAGCACGGGGCCGACGATCGGCACCACCACGAAGGTGATCTCGATGAAGTCCAGCACGAAGCCGAGTAGGAACATCACCAGCATGACCAGCACCACCGCCCCGAAAACGCCGCCGGGAAGCGCCATCAGGAACTCGCGTACCACCTCGTCGCCGCCGTAGCCGCGAAACACCAGCGAGAACACCGACGCGCCGATCAGGATCAGAAACACCATGCTGCTCACGCGGGCCGTGGCGCGGCCGATATCGCGAATGCGGGCCAGGCTCAACTTGCCCCGGAGAGCGGCCAGAAGCATCGCGCCCACCGCGCCTACCCCTGCCGCCTCCGTTGGCGTGGCGACGCCGAAGATGATGGAACCGAGCACGGCGGCAATCAGAACCAGCGGCGGCAAAAAGGCCCCGACGGAGCGCAGCAGGCTGACGGGCGTGGCTTCCGCGTCGGCGTCCCGGCGCGCGGGGACGGAAGCCGGGCGAAACAGTGCTATGGCCAACATCCAGGCCGCGTACAGTGCGACCAGCATCAGGCCCGGTACCAGCGCGCCCATGAACAGGTCGCCGACCGAGACCGTGCGCGGGGCGAAAACGCCCTGGGCCAGTTGCGCCTCCTGGTAGGCGGAGGAAAGCACGTCGCCCAGAAGCACCAGCACGATGGACGGAGGAATGATCTGCCCCAGCGTCCCCGAGGCGCTGATGACCCCCGTGGCCACCGCGGGGTCGTAGCCCCGTTTCAGCATGGTCGGGAGGGCCAGCAGCCCCATGGTGATGACGGTGGCGCCGACGATGCCGGTGCTGGCCGCCAGCAGCATCCCCACGATGATGACCGCGATCCCGAGCCCGCCGCGAAGACCTCCGAACATCCGGCTCAACGCATCCAGCAGGTCTTCGGCGATTCGCGCCCGCTCCAGCGTTATGCCCATGAACACGAACAGCGGTACCGCCACCAGCGTTTCGTTGCTCATGATCCCGAACAGGCGGTTGGGCATGGTGCCGAGAAACGAAATGTCGAAAACGCCGGCCAGTGCTCCACCGAGGGCGAACAGGAGCGCGGTACCGCCCAGCGTGAAAGCCACCGGAAAGCCGGCAAGCAGGAGCAGCACGACGCATGCGAAGAGCGCGAAGGCCGGCCAGTACATCGCTATGCCCCGCCGCCGGGAGGACCTTCCCCGGTAACGTCAAGCAACTCAGCCACGCTGCGCACGCAGATCACCAGCGCCTGCAGCGCCATGATTCCGCCGGTAACGGGCAGCAGCGTCTTGAGCAGCGAAGGGAAGGGATAAATCAGGCCGCCCGCCTCGCGGGAGGACTCCTGAATCACCCACGAGGTCTGCACGTACTCCAGGCTTCCCAGCAGCAGTCCGGCCGACAGCGGCAACAGGAACAGCGCGCATCCGGACAGGTTCACCACCGCCTGGCGTTTTGGGCTCATATCGCGGTAGAAGATGTCCACGCGCACATGCTCGTCGCGCGCCAGCGTGTAGCCGGCGGCCAGCAGGAATACGGCGGCGTGCATCCAGGTGATGGTTTCCTGGAGCCAGATCCAGCCCAGGGACAGGCCGTAGCGCAGCACCGCGACCAGGCAGGTCACGACGGTCATGAAGAAGGTGAGCCAGGCGACCGCCTCGCCGGTGCGGACGATCGCGCGCTCGACCGCGCCCGCGGCCTTGAGCAGGTAACTCACGGCCGCCAGAAGGTCGGCGACAGGAGCACCAGGAAGGTAAAGATTTCCAGGCGGCCCAGCAGCATGGCCACGATACAGGCCCACTTGGCCGTCACCCCGATGCCGCCGTATCCGGTCGCGACATCGCCCAGCCCCGGACCCAGGTTATTGAGCGTCGCCGCCACGGCCGAGAACGCCGTGAAGGAGTCGAGGCCGGCCGCCTGCAGGATGATCAGAATCACGATGAACACGGCAACGTAGACGGCGAAATAGCCCCACACCGAATCGACCACGCGGGTGGAAACCGGCGTGGTGCCCAGCGTCACCGGAATTTCGGCGCTGGGATGAACCAGGCGGCGAACTTCGCGGAGGCCCTGCTTGACCAGCAGCAGCACCCGCACGCACTTCATGCCGCCGGCAGTGGAACCGGCGCATCCGCCCATGAACGCGGACAGTATGAGCAGCATTGGAAGGATGCCCGGCCAGAGCGAGAAATCGGCGGTGGTAAAGCCGGTAGTGGTCATGATGGACACCGACTGGAACAGGCCGTCGATCAGCGCCATGGACGGATCTTCTTTCCAGCCGTAGAACAGCAGGCCGCTTACGACCAGCGCGCACAGCGCCACCAGCACAACGGCGTAGGCGCGGAATTCCGCGTCGCGGAAATACCCGGCCAGCGAACGCCTGTTGAAGGCGATGAAATGCAGCGCAAAATTGATCCCGGCCAGGAACATGAAGGCCATGGCGATCAGGCGGACGCTGGTTTGGGGGAAATGGGCGAAGCTTGCGTCGTGGGTCGAGAAACCGCCGATCGCCACGGTGGAGAACGCGTGCGAGACGGCGTCGAAGATCGTCATGCCGGCCAGGTAATAGGCCGTTCCGCAGGCGAGCGTAAGCGCGCAGTAGATGTACCAGAGCGCCTTGGCGGTCTCCTTGATGCGCGGCGTGAGCCTCGTGTCCTTCATCGGACCGGGCGTTTCGGCGCGGTACAGCTGCATGCCGCCCACGCCCAGCATGGGCAGCACGGCCACCGCCAGGACCACGATCCCGAGTCCCCCCAGCCATTGCAGTTGTTGCCGGTAGTAGAGGATGGCCCGCGGCATCTCGTCCAGGCCGGTCAGCACGGTGGCGCCGGTGGTGGTGAGCCCCGAGATCGCCTCGAACATGGCGTCCGTGAAGGACAGCTCCGGCACCAGCGCAAAATGCAGCGGCAGCGCTCCGAAGCTGCCCAGCACCACCCAGAAGGAAGCCACGATCAGGAAACCGTCGCGCAGCTTGAGCTCCCCCACGGTGCGGCGGGCCGGCAGCCAGATGACGAAACCGGCGGCAAGGGCCGCAATAAAGCTGAGCGCAAACACCGGCCAACTGCCGTCGCCGTAGTACAGGTCCACGGGCAGCGGCGTCAGCATGGTGACGCTGAACAGCATGAGCAGGCGGCCCAGCACGCTGCCGACTAGCGCAATTTGCATGGGCTTAGTGTCGCGTCACGCCTGCGCGCCCGGTGCTCCGTCTTCGAAGAGCCGTTCGATCTGCACCTTGGCCCGCGGATTGGTCATGAAGAGAATGACGTGATCGTCGTCGCGCACCGTCGTTTCGTCGTCAAGAGGAAGCACCACTCCATCGCGCACGATCGCGCTGATCGAGGTGCCGTGCGGCAGATTGATCTCCCCGACCGCGCGGCCCACCAGCGATCTCTGTCCGTCGCCGCTGTGCGCCACGCCCTCGATCGCTTCGGCGCGGCCGAAGCGCAGCGAATGCACCTTGGCGACGTCGCCCTGGCGGATGTGCCGCAGGAGTTCGCTGATCGTGATCTGGGCGGGCGAAATCGACACGTCGATTCCCATCTGCCCGGCCAGCGCGGCATAGGCCTGGCGGTTGGCCAGCGCCATGACCCGCTTGCAGCCCGCCCGCTTGGCCAGACCGGCAGCCAGCAGGTTGGCCTCGTCGGCGTTCATCAGCGCCACGAACGCATCCATGCGCTCGATGTTCTCCTCGATCAGGAGTCCCTCGTGGGTGGCGTCGCCGTGCAGCACGATGACGCGGCCCAACCGTTCGGCCACCTGCCGGGCGCGCTTGGCGGACCGCTCGATCAGTTTCACCTGGAAGCGGTTCTGCAGCGACTCGGCCACTCTCACCCCGATGTTGCCGCCCCCTGCAATCATGATGTTGCGCACGTCCTGCTGCTCGGGCCTCAGCGCCGAGAGCAGGGGCCGCACGTGGTCGGAGCCGGCGATGAAGAACACCTCGTCGCCGTTCTCGATGACCGTTTCGCCGTTGACGGCCTGGGCATTACCGGAGCGGTACACGGCGGCGATACGGCCCTTGATGCTGCGCTCGCCGAGTTCGGCCGGGGTTCTGCCCACGAGCCAGCAGCCGGCCTTGGCCTCGGCGCCCAGCAACAGCGCCCGCCCGTCGGAAAATTCCAGTACCTGCGAGGCGCCGGGAAAGCGGATGAGTTGCTCCACGTAACGCGTAATCAGGTCTTCCGGAGCGATGGCCACGTCCACGGGCAGTCCGTCAGGTCCGAACAGAGCGGCGATCCCGCTGTATTCGGTGTAACGCAGGCGCGCAATCTTGGTGCGCCGCCTCGCGCCGGCCTCGAACTCGCGGTAGCGGGAGTGCACGACCTGGCAGGCCACCATGTTCACCTCGTCGTTGCCGGTGACCGCGATGATCAGGTCCGCTCCGCCCGCCCCGGCGTGGTCCAGGACCGCCGGGCGCGAGGCGTGGCCCGCAACCGTGCGCACGTCGATGCGTTCGTGTATGGACCGCAGGGTGTCGGTGTCGAGATCCACGATCGTGATCTCGTTTTCGGGCTCGCGGGAGAGGCGCTCGGCGATCGTGGAGCCCACGACGCCGGCCCCGAGGATCAGTATCTTCATTTGTTCAAGCGCATGGGCTTCAAGCGCAAAGGCTCGGCGGAACTATATCAATTCCAGGCGCGCATAGGCCACGACCAGCCATTTTGATCCGTGTCGCTCGAAGTTGACCTGCACCCGCGCATGGTCGCCGGCGCCTTCGCGGTTGAGCACCACCCCGTCGCCGAACTTCGGATGCGAGACGCGCTGGCCAAGCGCCGGTCCCGCCTCCGCGTCGGGTCCATCCGTGTCCGGGGCCGCTCCACCCATCCGCACCGGCAGCGACACGTTGGGCTGGGGGCGCACCTCTTCGAGCAATTCCGGAGGAATCTCGGAAAGAAAGCGCGAAGGGCGATTGCGGTGCTCCTGGCCGCGCAGCCGGCGAACGTCGGCGTAGCTCAGGTTGAGTTCCGTCATCGCGCGGGTAATGCCCACGTAGCACAGCCTGCGTTCCTCCTCCAGTTCGTCCTCGCTGTGCATCGAACGGCTGTGCGGGAACAGGCCCTCTTCCATGCCCGTCAGGAACACGACCGGAAACTCCAGGCCCTTTGCGGCATGCATGGTCATCAGTTGCACTGCGTCGTCGTCCTCCGCGCCGTCCTCGCCGCTCTCCAGGGCCGCGTGGGCGAGGAAGGCGTTAAGCGGAGACGCCGGCTGCTCCAGCATCGACTCCTCGATCATCTGCGCGGCGTTGACCAGTTCGTCGAGGTTTTCGACCCGCATGCGGTCGGTCTCGCTGCCCGAGGCCGCCAGCCTTTCGACAAGTCCGCTGCCGCGCACGACCCGGCTGACCTGCTCGCCGAGATTCAAGTTCTCGGTGACTTCGGCCAGTGAGTCGATCAGGGCCAGAAAACCCTTGAGCGCGCCGGCCGCGCGCGAGTTGAGGAACTGTTCGGACTGTCCCGAGGCATTCCAGAGCGTCAGGGCGTGGCGTCCGGCGTAACCGCGAACGGCGCGCATCGTGGCCTCGCCGATCCTGCGCGGCGGGTTGTTCACGACCCGCTCGAACGACGGGTCGTCGCCCCGGTTGGCCACCAGGCGCAGATAGGCAAGCGCATCCTTGATCTCCGCCCGCTCGAAGAACCGCAGTCCGCCGTAGACGCGGTAGGGAATGCCCGCGCCCACCAGCGCTTCCTCGAACACGCGCGATTGGGCGTTGGAGCGGTACAGCACGGCCAGGTCGCGCAGCGATTCCGTGTCGTGTTCGCGCGCGCGGCTTACGACCTGGTTGGCTTCGTCCCATTCGTTGTAGGCGGCGAACAGGCGCACCGGACGGCCCGCGTCCCCCCGGGTCCACAGCTTCTTGCCGAACCGCGAGGCGTTGTTGGCGATGACCGCGTTGGCCGCCTGGAGGATGGTTGCCGTGGAACGGTAGTTGCGCTCCAGCCGCACCATCCGCACATCGCGGAAATCGCGCGTGTAATGCCGGATGTTCTCGACCTGCGCCCCGCGCCAGCGGTAGATTGACTGGTCGTCGTCGCCCACCGCGAAAGGCACGCCGCTGGTTCCGCACAACAGCTTCAGCCAGTCGTACTGGACACCGTTGGTGTCCTGGAACTCGTCCACCAGCAGCCAGCGAAAGCGTTCCCGGTAGCGGGCCAGCAGATCGGAAGAGTCCTGCAGGAGTTCCGAGGAGCGCATCAGCAGTTCGCCGAAGTCCACCAGCCCGTAGGTTTCGCAGCGCTTCTGGTAGAGGGCGTACAGCTGCTTCTTCTCCTCGCCGTAGGGCGCGGAGCCCGCCGGCGCCTGCCGCGGCCGCAGGCCCGCCTCCTTGGCGCCGGATATGAAGTACTGAAGCGACTTCGGCGTGATCATCCGCTCGTCGATCCGCTCGTCGTTCAGCAGCCGCTTGATCAGCCGAAGCTGATCGGAGGCGTCGAGAATCTGGAAGTCCTGCCGCAGGCCCGCTTCGCCGTAGTGCCGTCTCAACAGCCGGTGCGCCAGACCGTGGAAAGTGCCGATCCAGAGTTGGCGGGTGGGTGTCTCAAGCAGCGCTTCGATGCGCGTGCGCATCTCGTTGGCGGCCTTGTTGGTGAAGGTGACGGCGTAGAGGTTCCACGGCGACGCGCCGTGGGCGGCGACCAGCCAGGCGGCGCGATGCACGAGCACGCGCGTCTTGCCGCTGCCTGCCCCGGCGAGCACCAGGACCGGCTGCTCGCCGGCCGTGACCGCCTCGCGCTGGGCGGTGTTCAGCGGCTCCAGGATATGGGTAACGTCCATGCGGGAACCCCGCCGCTTCAGCCGATCTTCGACAGCCTCAGCAGGTGCTTCGCGTCGCGGAACAGGCCGTCGGGATCAAGACCGGGCGGATAGCTCAGAATCAGGTTGCCCAGCGGGTCCACCAGCAGGACCTCGCCCGGCTGACGGGCTCCGATGCGTTCGATCAATTCGCTGCGCCCGGGCGTGCCGGCGGGCAGGACCACCATGCCCGGGAAGGCCTGTGTCGCCCGATCGTAATCCTGGTCCTCGACTGTGGGCAGGAACACACGCTGCACGCGGCTCGCGTCCTTGCCCAGCGCCAGCCGGACCTGGCGCATGCGGACCAGCGCTTCCTCGCAGGCGGTCCCGCAGGGGTCCCGCTCGAGGTAGAGGAAAGTCCAGCGCCCCGTCAGGCGCGCCTCGACGCCGGCGTCGCCGCCCGGCGGCAGCTCGATGTCGCCGAGTTCGACCGGCGGTTCGGCCAGCACGCCATGCGCGTCGGGACCCGAATCAAGTCCGGCCCGGCCCGAGTACAGGAACCAGGCGACGATCACCGGAACCAGGAACAGTGCCGCTATCGCAATGATCTGGAGTTGCTTGGTATTAATCCGCATCCCGCTTTCTCCTGTTTCTCAAGGTTACCGCCAGCCAGATGCCGGCCGCCGCCGCGGCCAGGCCGTACCACTGCACGGCGTAGGCCAGATGCCGCTCCGGCGCCATCCCGTAGGGACGCCAGGCCCGCACGTAGCCGTCCGGTCCATCGCCGCCCAGCAGGAGCTGGTAATCGGGCAGCGGCGAATCGAACAGGCCGCGCAACTGATCGGCGGTCGGATAGACCATCCGTCGCGGCCAGGAGACCTCCGTGGCCTCTTCCTCCAGGCTAAGGCCCCGCCGGAAGAACGGGACCGCAATTCCGATCACCTCGCGCTCGCCGCCGCTTACCGCCAGGTCGGGCAGTTCCGAACGGTCCGGCCCGCCGGCCACGAAACCGCGATTCACCATCACCAGGCCGTCGGCCGTTTCGAGGGGCGTCAGAACGTGGTAGCCCCGCATGCCCTCGTGGGTCATGTTGTCGAGCAGCACCTGCCTGTCCGCCAGGTAGCGTCCGGTCAGGCGCACCCGCGTGTTGTCTCCGCCGGTCGGCACCGACGCCAGGCCGCCGACCGGCGGCGACGCCTCGGCGCTTTCGAACGCGTCCAGCACCGCCCGCCTTTCCGCGGAACGGTTCAATTGCCAGGTCCCCAGCGAGCCGAACACCGCCAGGCCCAGGAACATGAGCAGGAGGTTGCGGACGCCGGAGCGCCGGTGGGAAGGCGGAGTTATCATGCGGTTTCGCGCCGGAACAGGAAGATGATTCGAGCACTCATCGTCGTGCTGCTGCTGGCTATTATCGCCAGCCTGGGGTCGGGTTTGTACCACATGGTGGCGGCA